>JAVROG010000453.1:0-7356 GCA_032162865.1 Mycobacterium sp.
AAGGGCAAGATGATCAACTCGATCACCGAGCAGACCGGCGCGCAGATCTCCATCGAGGACGACGGCACGGTATTCGTCGGTGCCACCGACGGGCCGTCCGCACAGGCCGCGATCGACATGATCAACGCCATCGCCAACCCGCAGCTGCCGACGGTGGGCGAGCGGTTCCTCGGAACCGTGGTCAAGACCACCGATTTCGGCGCGTTCGTGTCGCTGCTGCCCGGGCGTGACGGCCTGGTCCACATCTCCAAGCTCGGCAGGGGCAAGCGCATCGCGAAGGTCGAGGACGTGGTCAACGTCGGCGACAAGCTGCGGGTGGAGATCGCCGACATCGACAAGCGAGGCAAGATCTCGCTGGTCCTGACCGAAGATGACGCCTCGAGTGCCGCCCCCGCCGATTCCGGAGCAGCGCCAGCCGATGCCGCGACGGTCAGCAGCTGATTCTGCCGCCGCCCTGCGCCAGGGGAAGCAGGGTGTCGAGATGAAGGCCGAACGGGCCGCGGGAGTGCGCCGCAGTTCGTTGCCGGGCGGACTGCGGGTGGTCACTGAGTACCTACCCGCGGTCCGCTCCGCATCGATCGGCGTCTGGGTCGGAGTGGGGTCTCGCGATGAGGGCGCCACGGTAGCCGGGGCCGCGCACTTCCTCGAGCATCTGTTGTTCAAGTCGACCCCGACCCGCACGGCCGTGGACATCGCCCAGTCGATGGATGCTGTCGGTGGTGAACTCAATGCGTTCACCTCCAAGGAGCACACCTGCTATTACGCGCATGTGCTCGACAGTGACCTGGCGCTCGCGGTTGACCTGGTCGCCGATGTGGTTCTGAACGGCCGGTGCGCGGCCGATGACGTCGAACTGGAACGTCACGTCGTCCTCGAGGAGATCGCGATGCGCGACGACGACCCCGAGGACGTCCTGGCCGACATGTTCATGACGGCGCTGTTCGGTGACCACCCGGTGGGCCGCCCGGTGATCGGGAGCGTGGAATCGGTGTCGGCGATGACGCGGGCCCAGTTGCACTCATTTCACCAGCGCCGCTACACCCCGGAGCGGATGGTCGTGGCGGTGGCCGGCAACGTCGACCACGACGAGGTTGTCGCGTTGGTACGCGAACACTTCGCGTCGCGGTTGGTCCGCGGTCGGCGACCCGTCACACCCCGCAAGGGAGCGGGCCGGATCAACGGCCACCCCGGGCTGATCATGGGCAAGCGCGACGCCGAGCAGACCCACGTGTCGCTGGGCGTACGCACCCCGGGCCGCAATTGGGAGCATCGCTGGGCATTGTCCGTGCTGCATACCGCGCTCGGTGGCGGGCTTAGCTCGCGGTTGTTCCAAGAGGTCCGCGAGTCCCGAGGGCTGGCGTATTCGGTCTACTCCGCGCTGGACATCTTCGCCGATAGCGGTTCGCTCTCGGTGTACGCGGCCTGCCTGCCCGATCGTTTCGCCGACGTCATGAAGGTGACCACCGCGGTGCTGGAATCGGTGGCGCGGGACGGAATCACCGAGAACGAATGCCGCATCGCCAAGGGTTCGCTGCGGGGCGGGCTGGTGCTGGGCCTGGAGGACTCCGGTTCGCGGATGAGCCGCATCGGCCGTAGTGAACTCAATTACGGCGCCCACCGCACCATCGAGCACACCTTGCGTCAAATCGAACAGGTCACCCTCGATCAGGTCAACGCGGTGGCCCGACGGCTGCTGAGCAAACCCTTCGGTGCCGCCGTCCTTGGTCCGTATAGCGCCAAACGATCACTGCCACAACAACTTCGAGCGATGGTAAATTAGCCCAATGGTTTTGGGGTTTTGGGATATCGCTGCGCCCATTGTGGGTGCCCCGATGGCCGGCGGTCCGGGTACTCCGGCTCTTGCCGCGGCGGTGTCGAACGCGGGCGGGCTCGGTTTCGTCGCCGGTGGCTACCTGAGCGCAGAAAAGTTCGCCGAAAACATCACCGCCGCTCGCGCTGCCACCACCGGTCCGATCGGCGCCAATCTGTTCGTGCCCCAACCGAGCGTCGCCGACTGGGTCCAGCTGGAGTACTACGCGGAGGATCTCGAAGAAGTCGCCGAACACTACCGCGTCGAAGTGGGTCACCCCGTTCATGGCGACGACGACGATTGGGAACGCAAGCTCGAGGTGTTGGCCGACGTGCGTCCGGAGATGGTGTCCTTCACCTTCGGCTCACCGCCGCCGGACGTCATGCGCCGGCTGAGTGCGGTGGGACTGCTGGTGTCGGTCACCGTGACGTCGGCCTACGAGGCCGGCGTGGCCGTCGCGGCCGGCGCGGACAACCTGGTGGTCCAAGGCCCTGCCGCCGGCGGGCATCGCGGCACCTTCGCGCCAGACATGGAGCCCGGTGCGGAGTCGCTGCATCAACTGCTCGATCGAATCGGCAGTACTTACGATGTGCCGCTGATCGCCGCGGGTGGGCTGGGCACCGTCGACGCCATCGCTGCAGTGCTACGCAGGGGAGCGGTGGCGGCCCAGGTCGGTACCGCGCTGCTACTCGCCGACGAAGCCGGCACCCACCCTGCATACCGGGTGGCCCTGAAGAACCCGCAGTTCGACTCGACCGTGGTCACTCGCGCGTTCTCCGGCCGCTACGCCCGCGGCCTGGCGAACAACTTCACCCGCCTGCTCGATCACATCGCGCCGTTGGGCTATCCCGAGGTCAACCAGATGACCAAGCCGATACGGGCGGCGGCGATCCAGGAAGAGGATCCGCACGGCACCAACCTGTGGGCGGGCGAGGCGTTCAAAGAAGCCAACGCCGGTCCGGCAGCCGACATCGTGACGGGTCTGGCGCCCTACATTCGGTAGCGCACCGGTCAGGCCAACACGTCGGCCGGTTCGGTGAACGGCAACTCCAGGTCGTGGGCCACCTGCTGCGACACCAGCGCTCCGTCGTGTGTCGAAAGACCCTTGGCCAGTGCTGGATCCGAGCGGCAAGCGGCTCGCCAACCCTGGTCGGCCAGCTTCAGCACGTACGGCATGGTTGCGTTGGTCAACGCGAAGGTCGACGTCTTGGGTACCGCGCTGGGCATGTTCGCCACGCAGTAGAACAACGTGTCATGCACCGCGAACGTCGGGTCGTCGTGCGTGGTCGGCCGGGAATCCTCGAAGCAGCCACCCTGGTCGATCGCGATGTCAACCAGAACCGCGCCGCTTTTCATATGTGCGACAAGCGAATTCGAGATCAACTTAGGCGCCTTGGCGCCGGGAACCAAAACAGCTCCGATCACCAGGTCGGCGCGCTTGACGGCATCTTCGAGCTCGTAAGCCGACGAGTAACGGGTACCGATGGTGCCGCGGAACTCGGCGTCGAGTTGCCGGAGTCGGTTGATGTTGACATCGAAAATCGTGACCGCGGAACCCATGCCACTGGCGATCCGGGCCGCGTTGTAACCCGCACTGCCGCCGCCGATTACGACCACCTCGGCGGGCTCGACGCCCGGAACCCCGCCCATCAGTACGCCGCGCCCGCCGTGCGTCCGCATCAGGTGATAAGCCCCAACCTGCGCGGACAGTCGTCCCGCTACTTCGCTCATCGGGGCCAACAACGGCAACGCGCCATCGGCGGTCTGCACTGTCTCGTAGGCGATCGACGTCGTGCCCGCGGCCAGCAGTGCGTCGGTGCACGGTCGCGACGCGGCCAGATGCAGGTAGGTGAATAGTGTCTGGCCGCCCCGCAGGCTGTCGTATTCGGCCGGTATCGGTTCTTTCACCTTGAGCAACAGGTCGGCTTCGGACCACACCTGCTCGGCGGTGGTGAGCAACTGGGCGCCGGCCGCTTTGAAATCCGCGTCCGTGATCGCTGAGCCCTCGCCGGCTCCGGCTTGAATCAGCACGTCGTGGCCGCGGTGGGTCAACGCGGCGACGCCGGCGGGTGTGAGGGCAACCCGAAATTCGTTGTTCTTGGTCTCGGTTGGAACGCCGACTCGCATGATCGCCTCCTGCCGATATACGGTTGAGCTTGGTCCCCCTAGTGTGAAGAAGGTTCGGAATGCATGCAAATATGGTGATGATAATTCTGTAGGCTGCGTGTATGGCTGATATTTCGACGGAATCTATCGGCATTGCAGGAGACTCGCCGAAGGATGTTCGGCCTGCAGAGCTGGACGAGATGGACCGCAGGATCCTGAGTCTGCTGCACGGCGATGCCCGCATCACCAACCACGCGCTCGCTGAAGCGGTCGGCATCGCCCCGTCGACGTGCCATGGCCGGGTGCGTCGATTGGTGGAGCTCAACGTGATTCGCGGCTTCTATGCCGACATCGACCCGGCCGCGGTGGGTCTGCCGCTGCAGGCGATGATCTCGGTGACCCTGCAGTCCAACGCGCGCGGAAAGATTCGCAGCTTCATCCAGCAGATCCGGCGCCGACGGCAGGTGATGGATGTGTATTTCCTCGCTGGCGCAGACGATTTCATCCTTCATGTCGCCGCGCGCGACACCGAGGACCTGCGTTCGTTCGTGGTCGAAAACCTCAATGCCGACGCCGACGTCGCGGGTTCCCAGACGTCACTGATCTTCGAGCACCTCCGCGGCGCCGCGCCGATCTGACGCCAGTCTGACTCTATTGTCGGGCTGGCTATGATCAGCCGATGAGTGAGCCTGCCCAGCCTTCTGCGCCGTCTGCGACCGCAACCGTGCAGATCGATGCCAGCCCCGAGGTGGTGTACGGCCTCATTACCGACCTACCGACTCTGGCTTCGCTGGCCGAGGAGGCAGTGGCGATGGAGCTACGGAAAGGCGAGGCAATCGGCAAGGGGGCGGTGTTCGTCGGCCACAACGAGAACAGCGGCAAGCGCTGGACCACGAAGTGCACCGTCACCGACGCCGAACCGGGTCGTGCGTTCGCGTTCGAGGTGCGGCATACGGTCCTGCCGATCGCGCGCTGGCAGTACGACCTCGTCGCGACCGACGGCGGCTGCCGGGTCACCGAGAGCACCTGGGACCAGCGGCCCGGCTGGTTCCGCAAAATTGCCAAGAAGGCCACCGGCGTTCCCGACCGGGCGGCCGAAAACAGCAAGAACATCGAACTCACCTTGCAGCGCCTCAAGCAGCGGGCCGAAGATAGGTAGTACCGCGGGTATCGCATACCCGGGCCGTTTTAGTACACTTGCCGATACCTGACGTCCTTCGGGGAGACATTTCGGGCGGTTGGGTAACGCCGAGGCAAGGGGGCCTAATGTTCACCGTCGACGATCGGGCCGTGGGGCCGCATGCGAAAGATTCGGATGCCGCCGACCACGAGCGTCTCGTCCTCGAGGCGCGCAATGTCGAGTTCGACTGGTCGGACCTGCCGTTTCACTACGTCCCTGGCGAGCCGATCGCAACCCACGTCCTCAATGTCTTGCATCTGCTGCTGCCCGCAGGCGAGGAGTTCTTTGTCGAGGTCTTCAAAAAGACGTTGCCTCTGATCAAGGATGATCAACTGCGCCTCGACATCCAGGGATTCATCGGCCAGGAGGCAATGCATTCGCAGGCCCACTCCGGCGTGCTCGCCCACTTCGACGCCCAGGGCATCGACTTGACGCCGTTCACCAACCAGATCAGGTGGCTCTTCGAGAAACTGCTGGGGGACCGGCCGCATCGCAGCGAGCGCCGGCAACACAGCTGGCTGCTCGAGCAGGTCTCGTTCATATCGGCAATCGAGCACTACACCGCCGTCCTGGGGGAATGGATTTTGGACTCGCCCGCCCTGGACGCCGTCGGCTCCGACCCCGTCATGCTGGACATGCTGCGGTGGCATGGGGCCGAAGAGGTCGAGCACAAGGCGGTCGCGTTCGACACCATGAAGCATCTGCGCGCCGGGTACTGGCGGCAGGTGCGCGCCCAACTGGCGGTGACGCCGGTGCTGTTGCTGTTGTGGATTCGCGGAGTGAAATTCATGCTCTCGGTGGACCCATATGTGCCGGCGGGCACCAAAGCGAGCTGGCGGGGCTACCTCAGGGCGGCACGGCGCGGCTTGGTGCCCAGGCCGGTGCGGTTGATCCGAGTCGTCGGCTCCTATTACCGGCCGGGTTTTCACCCCTCCGAGTTGGGTGGGCTGGAGCGGGCAGTCGACTACCTGGCGGTGTCGCCTGCGGCCCGCGCGTCGCACTGATTGATGAGAATCGTCACCGCGTCTGACGGCGTCACGTTAAGCGTTCACCGGTACAACGAGATTGACCCGGCCCGCCCGACCATCTTGGCCATTCACGGCTATCCCGACAACCATCAGCTCTGGGATGGCGTGGCCGAAACCCTCACGCAGCGCTACAACTTTGTGGCCTACGACGTGCGCGGTGCCGGCGAATCATCATGTCCGTCAAACAGATCCGGATACCGGCTGGGACAGCTGGTGTCCGACGTGGATGCGGTAATCGACAGCTTGGGCGTCGGTCAGGTGCATCTACTGGCGCATGACTGGGGTTCGGTTCAGGGCTGGGCGGTTATCACCGACGATTCGGTCGCGCGCAAGGTGGCGTCATTCACGTCGATCTCCGGCCCGCACCTGCAGTACACCGGCAAGTTCCTGCGCTCGGCCCGCGGTCCGCGGGCCGTCGCCCAAGTGACCAGGCAGGTCCTGTCATCCGGGTATATCTGGTTCTTCCTGTGCCCGGTTGTTCCCGAACTAGCCTTCCGCTCCCGGCTCGGCGTGAAAGTTGTTGAGGCCGTGGAGCGTATTGGCCGGTCGAGCACCCGCAGCCGCCGCGGCAAGACACCACGCGGAATCGGCGACTACGTCAACGGCCTCAACCTGTACCGCGAGAATCTGCCTGGCCCGCTGCTGTCGCCGGGCCGCCACTTACCCCAGACCAGCGTCGCAGTTCAAGTCCTCGTGCCGAGCAAGGACATGTTCGTCACCGCTGCGCTGCAGCGGTTCTTGGGCGCATTACCGTTGCGGAGCAGGGTCATCCCGATCGAAGGGGGGCATTGGGTGGTGACATCGCGGCCGGATGTCGTTGCCCGACTGGCCGGCGAGTGGGTCGATCAGATGGTCGGGGGTGCCGCCACAGTCGACGCGTCGGTAGTGCGTGGCGGCTCGCGTGAGGTACGAGGCAAGCTGGCACTGGTCACCGGGGCCGGCTCGGGTATCGGCCGCGCCACCGCCGTCGAATTGGCCCGCAACGGAGCCAGAACGGTGGTGATCGTGGACCGCGACTTGGCTGCGGCCAACGAGAGTGCGGACGCTGTCCGTGCCGCCTGTGCCGAGGCGGCGGTATATCAGGTCGACGTCACCGATGAAGCTGCGATGAATGACCTTGCCGCGCGAGTGCGTAACGAGCACGGTGTGGTCGACATCCTGGTGAACAACGCCGGTATCGGAATGGCGGGCCGGTTCCTGGAGACGACATCGGAACACTGGGACGCCATCCT
>JAVROG010000454.1:0-3038 GCA_032162865.1 Mycobacterium sp.
TGCGGCGGTATCGGCCTGGCCGCCAGCGGAAATATAGATGCGACCCGGACTAATCCGTCGATGTTCGAGCCGGTGCACGGCAGCGCTCCCGACATCGCCGGTCAGGGCATCGCTGATCCGACCGCGGCGATTATGTCGGTGGCGCTGTTGCTTTCCCACGTCGGCGAAGACGATGCGGCCGCGCGGGTGGACCGGGCGGTCGAGGCCTATCTGGCAACTCGCGGGAGCGAACGGCTTGCCACCACCGATGTCGGCGAACGGATTGTCGCCGCGCTCTAGTCTCCAACCCCGGCGGCAGCACGCGGGTGGGCACCAACGGCACTGCGGCCAAGGGGAATAACCCGCACAGTGCCCAAGCCAGTGGGTACGCGGCCGCGGTGATCAGCGCACCGAACATCGGCGGCCCGGCCGCCGCCATCAGCCGCTGCGTGGTGTTCTGGGTTCCCAGCGCCCGTCCACTCCAGTAGGGTCCGGCGAACTCCGTGATGGCGGTGGCTTCCAACCCGTTGTCGAGTACTGCTATAACCGAGATTGTCATCATCAGCAAGACGTCCAACCGCGAGTCGATTTTGTCGGAGATGGCCAACAGAAAAAGCGTCAACGCCGAGGCGACGGCGATGATGCGGACCGGGCGCATCCGGGAGCCGATGCGATCCGACCAGCGGCCGACCAGTATGCGGCCACCGGCACCGATCAGCTGTGAGATGGTCACCAGACCACCGGCCGCGGCTACCGACCAGCCGTGATGATTGATCAGCCAGACCAACATGAACGTCACCGTCACCGTCTGCGGCATCATCAGCAGCGCCGATGCCGTGTGTATTCGCCACAACACCGATGACCCGCGATACGGGCTGGCCAGCTCTTCGTCGCTGGCCGTCGCGCGGGATTTGCGGGGTGGGTCGATCACGCCGAGCAGGCTGACCACCGCAGCGGCCGCGCACACGACTGCTGGGAACATCAGCCCGGCGTGGGCACCGCGCTGGGCCAGCTCGGGAATCACCAAGGCGCCCACTGCGATTCCGATAGGTTGCGCGGTCTGGCGGATTCCCATCGCCAGGCCGCGCTGTTCCGGTGGGAACCAGCCGGACACCAACCGCCCGCCCGCGCTGTTACAGCTCCCCGCGGCCATGCCGCCGAGAAACAAGAAGACCCCCATCAGCAGCAGCGAATGCGATGACGCTGCGGCATAGGCCGCGACCGCGGTAAGCGCAGAGCCCAGCGTCAGCACGACGCGCTCGCCCACCCGGTCAAGCACGTAGCCCCAGGCGACCAGGGTGGCCACCATGCCCCAGCTGGGCATCGACGCCAGCAAACTTGCCTGCGTCAGCGGCGTTCCGCGCGAGGCTTCCAGTTTGGGGATCAGAAAGGCGACGCCGTTGATGAAGAGAAATGAGCTTGCCGTTACGAACAGCGAGACGACCACGATCAACCAGCGTGCGACGACACTTCTGTCGCCGGCGCCGCTCGGATCCTGATCCTGAGGCATCCGCCCATGCTCGCACAACCGTCCCCGAAGTCGCTGGTCGTGACGTTATTCGAGACCAGTTTCTTGGGAATCCGACGGTGACGATCTGGGGCGGACGTGCGTTGACGCCGAGCCGGTAAATTTGCAGGCTTCTACTCGCACTTTGTCTGCAGATTTTCAGGCTCGGTGATTGCGGCGGATTGCGGGGGCCCGCGAGGCGCCCCGCTTGCCCCTCGGCCCGTGCGGGCCCGCATCGTCGCCCGGCTAGGCCCGATTGCCGGCCTCCTCCTCGGCCCGTGCCGGCCCGCATCGTCGCCCGGCTAGGCTCATCCGAATGCGCCTTGGTCGAATCGCAAGCCCTGACGGAGTCGCGTTTGTCAGCATCGAGGGCCGGCTGGACGAGCCCGACGAGATGACGGTCCGAGAAATTGCCGAACATCCGTTCGGCACGCCAAGTTTCACCGGGCGATCCTGGCCGCTGGCCGACGTGCGACTGCTGGCCCCGATACTGGCCAGCAAGGTCGTCTGCATCGGAAAGAACTACGCCGATCACATCGCCGAGATGGGAGGTCAGGCACCCGCGGACCCGGTGATTTTCATGAAACCCAACACCGCGATAGTCGGGCCGAACGTGCCGATTCGATTGCCTGCCAACGCTTCACCCGTGCATTTCGAGGGCGAGCTGGCGGTGGTCATCGGCCGGGCCTGCAAAGATGTCTCCGCGGCCCAAGCCGCCGATAACATCCTGGGCTACACCATCGGCAACGACGTGTCGGCCCGCGATCAGCAGAAGTCCGACGGCCAATGGACCCGGGCTAAGGGCCACGACACCTTCTGCCCGATCGGCCCGTGGATCGTCAACGATGTGGACCCCGCCGATCTGGAACTGCGCACCGACGTCAATGGCGAGGTCAAACAACAATCCCGCACCTCGCTGATGATCCACGACGTCGGCGCCATCGTGGAATGGATCTCGGCGGTAATGACCTTGTTGCCAGGCGATCTCATCCTGACCGGAACGCCGGCAGGAGTGGGGCCGATCGAGGATGGGGACACCGTCTCGGTCACCGTCGAGGGAATCGGTACCCTCACCAATCCCGTAGTCCGCAAAGGAAAGTCGTGACTGCTGCTGAGGCTATCCGGGTCCGATTCTGCCCGTCGCCGACCGGAACCCCCCACGTCGGAATGGTCCGTACCGCATTGTTCAACTGGGCCTACGCCCGGCACACCGGGGGCACCTTCGTGTTCCGCATCGAGGACACCGATGCCCAGCGCGACAGCGAGGAAAGCTATCTGGCCCTGCTGGATGCGCTGCGCTGGCTCGGCCTGGACTGGGACGAGGGACCCGAGGTCGGTGGACCCTACGGCCCCTACCGGCAGTCGCAGCGCAGCGACATCTACCGCGACGTGGTCGCCCAACTGGTGGCTTCCGGGGAGGCATACCATGCCTTTTCGACGCCGGAGGAGGTCGAGGCCCGCCATGTCGCCGCCGGCCGCAATCCCAAGCTGGGCTACGACAACTTCGACCGCGAGCTGACCGACGCGCAGCGCTCGGCCTACCTGGCGGAGG
>JAVROG010000455.1:0-9338 GCA_032162865.1 Mycobacterium sp.
GGCCGAAGGTGCGGCGGCGGCCGCGTCTGGGGCTGGTCAGGCCGCGGCCGGGGCCGCAAGCAACCTCGGTGGTGTGGCGGCGGGTCTGGGTAAGGCGGTTCCGATTGGGGGGTTGTCGGCGCCAGCGGCCTGGACGCCGTGGCATGCCACGCTCAATCCGGGGGTGGCCTCGGCGATTCCGGCCGGCGCCGGCACTAACAGCTTTCCGATGGCCCCGCCGTTTGGGCAGTTCGTCAATGGCGGCTACGGCCGCAACCAGCCCACATACGGGTTCAAGCCCTCAGTCATGGCCAAGCCGCCGGCCGCTGGCTAGCGGTCACCGGGCATCAGGGGGTAGAAGCGATGGTCGACTATGGCCTCTTGCCGCCCGAGATCAACTCGGGGCGAATGTACACCGGTCCGGGATCAGGTCCATTACTGGCCGCTGCGGCGGCATGGAGTGGATTGGCCGCGGACTATCAAGCCGCCGCGGAGGGTCACCGGTCGGTGATTTCCGAGCTGACCAGCGGTCCGTGGCTGGGCCCAGCGTCGGCGTCGCTGCTTTCGGCGGTGACTCCGTTCATTACCTGGCTGGACAGCAGTGGCGTAGAAGCTGAGCAGTCGGCCAGCCAGGCGTTCGCGGCGGCGGCCGCCTACGAGGCGGCGTTCGCGGCGACCATCCCGCCGCCGGTGATCGCGGCCAACCGCGCGCTGTTGGCGGCGTTGGTGGCAACCAACTTTCTCGGGCAGAACACCCCGGCGATCGCGGCAACCGAGGCCCTGTACATGGAATTCTGGGCTCAGGATGCGGGCGCAATGTATAACTATGCGGGCAGTTCGGCGGCGGCGACCCAGCTGGCCGAGCTGCCCCAGCCCGCCGAAGTGGTGGACCCCGGCGGCGTGGTCGACCAGGCTATCGCGGTCGTCAAGGGTGCAGGTCAAGCCGTTCAGGCTCAACTCAACGCCGTGGGAGCGCAGTTGGTGCCACGAGTCGGCGACGTGTTGCAGACGTTGTCTTCGCCCCTCAACGGCTACGGCACCGCAATCGACCAATGGCTCGTGGCCAACACCCCATTCGATGATGTCGTCTTGCTCTACAACAAGTACCTCTCGCCCTACGTCAATTCAATAGCGGCGTTTGAGCAGGCGACGATTGCCTTCGCCAACGACAGCGCCGGTTTCTCGGCCGTCGCCAGACTTGCCATAGACCCGGGTCCTGCGGTCAAGGCGGCGGCGGGTGCGGCTCAGGCCGCGGGCGCGGCTGGGGCCGCGACCAAGGTCGGCAGTGTGACAGCGGGTCTGGGTAGGGCGGTTCCGCTCGGTGGGTTGACGGTGCCGGCAAGCTGGACGTCGGCGAACGCGGCCACCACTCCGGGCGTTGCGGCTCTCACCAACGCCACGGCGGTGCCCGGCGCTTTCGAGACAGGTCCAGCGGGCGCTGCCGGCAACGTTCCGATGACCGGACCGTTCGGGCAGTTCGTCAACGGCGGCAACGGCCGCAAAACCCCGGCCTACGGGCACCGGCTGACATTCATGACGCGGCCACCGGCGGCCGGCTGACAATCGGTCGCCGGTCGCGAGTTTTCACCAGATCCGGCGTGGCTGATATGGTGCCTTGCTTATGCCCGAAATAGATCGTCGCCGCATGCTGATGACGGGCATCGGCGCGTTGGCGGCCGCAGCCGCTCCCGTCCCGTATGCGCAAGCTTCTCCGGCCCGAGATCGCGTGCCTCCCCCGGCGGCACCCGGCGGTGCACCGGGTTCATACATATTCCACGACGAGTTCGACGGGCCAGCGGGCTCGGCCCCCGATCCCTCGAGGTGGACGGTGTCGAAAGCGCGAGAAACGATCAGGGACCCGACCTACTGGGAGCTACCCGAGCACGTCGGCCAATACCGCGACGATCGGCAGAACGTATTTGTCGACGGCAACTCCAACCTGGTAATCCGTGCCGCGAAGGATGGCAACACCTTCTACGGCGGCAAGATTTTTAGCCCGTGGCAAGGTGGCATCGGCCACACCTGGGAAGCCCGCATGAAGTTCGACTGCCTCACACCGGGTGCCTGGCCGGCCTGGTGGCTGTCCAGTGATGCGCAGGGCGAAATCGACATCATCGAGTGGTACGGCAACGGCAAGTGGCCTTCGGCGACCACCGTGCACGCGAAAGCGAACGGCTCCGAATGGCAGACCCACAACATCGCGCTGGATAGTGGGTGGCACACCTGGCGGGTTCAGTGGGATGACGCGGGTATGCGCTTCTGGCAGGACTACGCGGACGGTGCGCAGCCTTATTTCACTGTCGCAGCCAACTCGATGGCCGACTGGCCGTTCAACAACCCCGGCTATCAGGTGTTTCCGATTTTCAATCTGGCTGTGGCAGGCTCCGGTGGCGGCGATCCAGGTCCGGGGACCTACCCAGCGCAGATGCTCGTCGACTACATCCGCGTCTGGTAAGTACAGTCCCCGGGGGCTTGGATGGCACCGACGCGGGACCGCTGATCAGCCGCTATGCGCGCCTCAATCTTCGGGCTTCTGCCGCCACTCGTTGATCTTGCGGCCAAATGAATCCGCCGCGGTGGTAGCAGCCCGACCCACTCCGTCGACGATGCCACCGAGGCCGTCGCGGATTCCTTTGATCAGCGGGTCGTCGGATTGGTCGAAGTCGTCCTTGTAGTGCCGAGCAGCCTCGCCCAGGTCATCGGCGAACGACACGCTGTCGTCATCGACTCGCCGCGGGTATTCCCCGGAGAGCACTGTGGCGTACCCGCCGGTGTCCACCCATTGCGTCAGAGCGGCGGCCCGCAGCACGGAGAACGGATGTGTCTGCAGCTCCAGGTTCATCAGTTTGAGCACACCGTCGCGCATGTCGCCGGACCTTTCGTACTCCCGGGCCTGCGCCAGGAAGGCCTGTGAGTCCAACTTGTCCAAGCGACTGCCGCCGGCGAGTTTCATCTCCACGCGGATCGCGGTGTCGATATCCTGGCTGCACAGCAGCCCGGCACGGTCTCCGGACAGCTCCGACTTGCGTTGCCATTCCAGCAGAGCCGCGACGATGGCTCGAAGCGCCCAGCCTCCGACCGGCATCAAACTGAATGACCGCGCCAACCGCATCAGGTGCATCATCATGGTGCGGTACACCGCGTGACCAGAGAGCGCGTGCCCCAGTTCGTGGCCCACCACAAAGCGCATCTCGTCGTGCGTCATCAGGTCGTACAAACCCGAGGTGATCACGATGAACGGTTGGTCCATTCCGAGCGTGTAGGCGTTGGCGGTCGGCGATTGGATGACGAAGAATTCGGGCTTTTCCGGCGCGTCCAAAACGTCCGCGCACTCCTCCAGCAGCGCGTCGAGGTCGGCGAACTGTCGGGGACCCACCCGGGCGCCGCTGGCCAGGTACAACAGGCGGTGTTGGCGTTCCCGCAGCATCCCGGACAGCAGCTTCAGGATCTGATCGAAGCCCTTGAGTCGGCGCAGCGCGGACAGTGCGGTGCGGTCGGCGGGGTGCTCCCAGGCACGCGAACTGATGCCCGGGAAAACCGCACGGGTCGTGGCGGGTGTTTGAGACATGGCGCTCCCCTCGTCCCTATCAGAATAGGGCGGTTACATAGAGGAAATTTCGCAGCAAATGCTGATTTGCGCCGGGCAGACTCAGTTGGGGATGGCGGGCGACCATGGCCGCTGCAATCGGTGTTCCGTAGTCAGATAGCCCGAATAACGTGGGAAAACGCTAGGCGGGTGTGTCGCCGGACGAGTACACATCGAAGTTGCGGCCGCGAGTGTGTAGGGAACTACCCGCTCCGGCGGCGCGCTGCCTGCCGAGATAGGCGGGATGCCTGCGCATCGCGTCCTGAAGTTGACGTTCGCGCTGCTGTGCTGCAGCCCAGCGAGGGTGAGATTGCAGGTAAATTACCTTCGCCTCTGAAGTATTCGCCACGATTGTCAATTCCTCTCCGACTTACCACCCGAAGGTCACAACCGTGTGGTTTTTAGCTCTGCTATGCAAGGATGCCCAGCAAAGCTGTGACCTAACCGTGTCTCAAGTTGAGAATTTGCCGTGAATTCGAAATCGGCTGATGACCTTCATCACATATGCCCGGCACAGCCTAAGGAGCCAGCAAGGTGACGGCGCTCCACGGCGTGCGGCCGGGGTGCCGCGGATTGGGCTGAGGCAGCAGTGCAACCGCGCGCATCAGCATCGGCAATCGGCGGAACCTACGCGCCGCGACCAGCAGCGATTCGGCTTCGAGGACGCGCCAACCGAGGTTTTCGAAGCAGGCCAACCCGTTCTCGGGTGCAAACTTGAACGGCGCATTCTGCAGCATGCCGGCCATCTTCTTATTCATCGTCCGTTTTAATCCGGGCCCGGCGAAGTCCAACATCCACCACGCCACCTCGGGTCGCTTGAATGCGGCCGAAAGCGCGACGACGTCACTCTCGTCTAGATACATCAGAAGGCCCTCAGTGAGTACCAGGGCTTTGGTAGCGCCATCAAGGGCTTCTTGAAGGAACGCATCGCGGGCAATCGCGTCGGCCAGATCGACAGCGCTGCGCGTCAGTCGGCAGCCAGGCACCTGCTCGGCGAGCAGCTGTGTTTTTTCCGCGACTAGCGCGGGTAGATCTGCCTCCACCCAGGTGAGATCGGCTGGCAGCCGCAGCCGATACGGACGGGTGTCCAACCCAGCGGCCAGGTTCAACACCCGGTCACAGCCGTCCTCGATCGCCTGGAGGATGGCGTCGTCGATGATCTTGGTACGCGCAATGAGCCACCAACCGTTGCGTGACATCCGTGGAACCTTTGCGACGATGGCACGGCCCTGCGTACCGGCGAGTCGTTCGGCGAGAGGGTCGTTGAACAGCGCGTCCGGGCGAGCCGATTCGGTGGCCCGGTGCAGTGCCGTCCATCGCGCGGTGTCAGAGACGTGGGTGATGACGTGGTCGGACATACGTTGCGTTATAGCACTCACCGGCGACAAGGATGCGGGTCGCGCTTGCTGCTCGATCGGGCCGGTAACCGGTCCGGTACCGTTCGCTGATGGCCGACCGTAACCGCCGCTTCCTCCTGCGCGAGCGCCCCGCCGGACGCATCGGATCCAACACCTTCGAGCTCAGCGAGCAGCCCATACCTGACATCGGTGACGGCGAGGCGCTGATCCGGGTTGACTGGATCTCGCTCGACCCGACCAACCGGACGTGGATCAACGACACCCCGACGTATCTGCCACCGGTAGGCATCGGGGAGGTCATGCGCGCGGGCGGGCTTGGTGAGGTTGTCGCATCGAAGAGTGCCAAGTACCCGGTGGGCCAGGTTGTGCAGGGCCTCGTCGGCTGGCAGGACTATGTCGTCGCGTCCGACGCAACGCTGTTGATGCCGGTGGAGGTCGCCGACGGCGTCTCGCCAAGTGCCTATTTGGGCGCGCTCGGAACCACCGGTCTGACCGCCTGGGTCGGCATCCGCGATATCGGAAAGCCCAAGCCGGGCGAGACCGTTGTGGTGTCGGCCGCCGCCGGAGCGGTGGGTTCGGTGGCCGGGCAGCTTGCGAAGGTGGACGGAGCGCGTGTGGTCGGGATCGCCGGCGGGGCGGAGAAGTGTGCGCTGCTGACCGACCAACTCGGCTTTGACGCGGCCGTCGACTACAAGGCCGACGACTGGGCCGCTCAGCTCGCCGCGGCAACGCGCGGCGGTATCGACGTCGACTTCGAGAACGTCGGCGGCGACATCATGGACGCCGTCTTCGCGCGCCTGAATACCCATGCGCGCGTTGCTCTTTGCGGGCTGATCTCCGGCTACAACGACGCCGATCCGCCGCCCGGGCCGCGCGCGTTCGCAAACCTGCTCATCCAGCGCGCCACGATGCAGGGGTTCATCGTCCTGGACCACTTCGGCCGCGCAACTGAGGCGATTACCGAAATCGCCGGTTTGATGGCGGCGGGCAAACTCACGCCGCTGGAGACAGTCGTGGAGGGCTTCGAGCAGTTGCCGACGGCCATCAACATGCTGTTCGACGGCAAGAACGTCGGCAAGCTCGTGGTGAAGGTCAACGGCTAGCGGGCTCCGGATGTGGTCGGCGAGGTCAAATAGCCGCTGATGAAGTCGTGCAGCGCGGGCGCCAGGTCAGACACACTGGAGCCGTGCAACTTGGCGAGCAGGATATGGCCCTGGTAGTGCGCGAATAGGGCATGCGCCAGACGGTCGGGGTCGACGTCCGCCCGCAGCATTTCGTGGGTCGCGGCGTCACGGCAGATCCCTGCGAGGTGACCCTCCAACGTGGCCAGCCGGTCGGCGAGGTGGACGCGCACGGCTTCGTCGGTGGTCGACAGCTCCGCGGCCAGATTGCCGAACGGGCAGCCGACGAATCGTCCGAATTGCGCGTGCAGTGCCGCCTGGATGTCCCCGATCGCGTCAGGAATCGAGGTCAGCCTCTCGGCCGGTGTGTGACCCGGCTTGCTGGCCAGCCGCGCCTGAAACACCTGCAGGTGCAGATCGATAACCGCCTTCGCCAGATCGGCTTTTGACGAGAAATAGTGATAGAAGCTGCCCTTTCGAACGTCGGCAGCGATACAGAGTTCCTCGACACCCACGTCGTGATAGGAGCGCTCGAGGAACAGCCGGGCGGCGGTTCCCACGATGCGACCGCGAGCGTCCGAGGTTCGTGGCACCAACGGATCCTATCTGATAGTTGACTGGTCGGTCAAAAGTCCGATACGTTCAGCGCGGTCCATCATTGCGAACGGAGATTGCAGCCATGAGTTCCAGCACCCCGGAGGTATTCCGCACTCCCGATGCGCGTTTCGAGAATCTTGCGGGGTACGGCTACGCGCCCAATTATCTCGACATCGACGGCCTGCGAATGCACTATCTCGACGAAGGGCCACGGGATGGATCGCCCGTCGTGTGTTTTCACGGCGAGCCGTCGTGGGCCTACCTCTATCGCACGATGCTGCCACCGCTCGTTGCCGCCGGGCGCCGGGTCATCGTCCCCGACTACGCCGGCTTCGGAAGATCCGACAAGCCCACCGACCGCCGGTGGTACACGTTCGATCGCCACTGCGAGGTCGTCGCCAAGGTGCTGGGTGCCCTCGACCTGCGCAATGCCACCATTGTCGTGCAGGACTGGGGTGGCCCGATTGGACTGCGATGGGCAGTGGAGAACACTGCCCGGGTGGAATCCCTGATGGTAATGAATACCGGTCTGTTCACCGGCCGGGTATCCAAGGGATTCTTAGCGTGGCGCGATTTCGCGGAGAAGAACCCGGATCTGCCGGTCGGCTTCGTGATACAGAGCGCCACCGCGACCCAGCTCTCCGACGATGTGGTCGCCGCCTATGACGCGCCGTTTCCCACCCCCGAGTCGAAGGCCGGTGCCGCCCAGTTTCCGCTGCTGGTTCCGATCACCGAAGATGCGTCGGGCGCGTCGCAGATGCAGGCGATCACCGATCAGCTGTCCCGATGGAAGAAGCCAGCGCTGGTTGCGTTTTCAGATTCCGATCCGGTATTTCCCTATCCGAAGTCCGGAGAATTTTTCTGCGATTTGATTCCCACCGCGGGTGAGCAGGTGCGCATCGAAGGCGCGGCGCACTTCCTGCAGGAAGATCGCGGTGAGCAACTTGCCGATGTCCTGCTTTCGCGGCTCGCAGATCATCGCGCGGCTCCGGCGTGACGGATTGCGAACTCCGATAAGGCGTTTCGCCGGGAGTTAGGCCTCACAGATTCACGACGACCAGTACCGTCGAGTCATCCCGCGGGTCGACGCGGACCGGAACCTCGGCGCCAACTGTGATATGCGGAGCCGTCGACAACTGGACTGCAACGCGGCGGGTGGCGCGGTATGAATCGCGGTCGGGCAACTGCACGTCGAGCTCCAGCTCATGCCAGGTACCCAGCGCGGTGGTTGAGATATTCTCTCGGACACCGACGATGGTGGCGGTGCCGGCCAGACCCTCGCGTAGCAACCGCTCCCGATCGGCGTTGAGCGCGATGAGTTCGGCGAAGGTATCGAGTGCCCGCTGCTCGTCGACCCGTGTGACCCGCTGGCCCGCATTGGCTTTCCGTACGCGTTCGAACCAGCCCACCGGGCCAGCGTACGGGAGGCTCGTTCCGGCGGAAGAGGCAGATTCGCGGCCGCACCGAGTAGTTTTGGCGCATGTTTCGCATGACCGTCCAAGACGTGTTTGTGATCCGGGGCCGCGGTGCGGTGGCCACCGGCCGGGTTGAGTACGGGCAGTTGAGCGTCGGTGATCAGGTGCGGATCAATGATGGGCCCGCGGTGCGCGTCGACGCTATCGAGTTGTTCCGCAAGAAGGTGACCACCGTCAGTACCGGCGAAAATATCGGCATCCTGCTCTCGAAAATCGCGAAAGACGATATCTCCGCGGGGGACGTGATCACGTCGACCGGAGCCTTTTTGGTATAGCCGAAACCGTGACAGCTCAACGCTATTGAGAAGATCTGTCCGGCTGTGCCGTCGGCGGATACGCAACCGATTTGCCAGAATGATTCCCCCGCAAGGCCGCAACCTCTAATGTCGTCGCATGGCGATCGCCCGTTCCGCCGCCGGCAAGGGTCAGGACAAGGACCGGCAGCAGGACCAGGACCCGGACTCTGGCAGAGCCCCTGCCAGGGTCCCCCATCTGCATCGTGCTCTGTCCAATCGCCAAATTCAGTTGATCGCGATTGGCGGCGCGATAGGCACCGGGCTCTTCATGGGGTCCGGGCGAACGATCACCCAAGCGGGGCCGGCGGTCGTCGTGGTTTATGCGATCATCGGGTTCTTTGTCTTCTTCGTGCTGCGCGCGATGGGCGAACTGTTGCTGTCGAACCTGAACTACAAGTCATTCGTAGACTTCGCCGCCGATCTGTTAGGACCCGCGGCGGGATTCTTCATCGGTTGGTCCTACTGGTTCGCCTGGGTTGTCACCGGTATCGCTGAAGTGGTGGCAATCGTTGGCTACACGCGGTTCTGGTGGCCAGAGGTCCCGCTCTGGGTACCGGCTCTGGTGACTGTCGGACTGGTGCTCGCGATCAACTTGTTCAGCGTGCGCAATTTCGGGGAGATCGAGTTCTGGTTCGCGCTGATCAAGATCGCCGCCATTGTGGGCCTCATCGTTGTGGGCGTAGTGCTGGTACTCACCGGATTCGTGTCCCCCCATGGTGACCGCGCGACGGTCGAAAACCTCTGGAAGGACGGCGGATTCTTCGCGAAGGGGTTCATGGGTGTGGTCGGCGGCTTTCAGATCGCGTTCTTCGCCTTCGTCGGTGTGGAACTCGTCGGCACCGCTGCGGCCGAGACGGCGAATCCCCGCCAAACCCTCCCCCGCGCGATCAATGCCGTTCCGATGCGTGTCGCGATCTTCTACATCG
>JAVROG010000456.1:0-6380 GCA_032162865.1 Mycobacterium sp.
CGCCCGCAACCAGTAGGCGGGCGAGTTCGACCAGCAGCACGAACGGAGCCAGCTGCACCAGCGTGATGATGGCCTGCAGCACCCCGGAGACGATCAACGCCGAGCGCAGCGGCGCGAGCAACTGGCCCGCGGCCTGCGCGCGCCACCTGCCTCGAGCGGGCTCAGCGGCAGGCGCGGTCACTGATTCAGCTAATTCTTCCTGCGGCGCAACAACTTCCGACGCCCCTTCGTTGACACTGTGCGCGGACTCGGGCTCGTCACCACGGCGCGTGCCCATCTCTTTGCCTGCGCTCCAATACGCCTGCGCATGTACCTCGGACTTGGGGAACCCGAACGCGTCGCGTAGCCGCTTCCGAACGTTCTTCAGCGTGTTGGCTTCTGGCGTGGCCCAGGCATACCAGTTCGACCAGTCGCGGCTTTCAATCGCGTCGGCCAACGATTTCTCGTCACGGCGGCTGACCCAGTGCACCCGCAGCCGGGGATGTTCGGCGATGGGTATCAGGATGTCGTTGTCGTCGTGCTGCTCGAGGTACATCTCGATCGGGACATCCTTCGGGACCGTCCCGATGATGCCGTTCATACCTGGAATCGACGCCGAGTCGCCGATCAGCAGGTATCCGGCCGGCTGCTCCTCAAGCGGGTCGAAGCGGGACGACCCCATCAGCGACGTGACCGCGATGCTCGCACCGGGTTGGACAGTTCGCGCCCAGGTCGAGGCCGGGCCGGCGGGATCGTGCAACACGACGTCGACCGCGAACCGGCCGGCAGGCACATCGGCTTCGGAAATTGTGTAACCCCGCTGGAATTCGGTCTTCGACCCCTTCGGGTCCGGAAACCAAAACCTCAGCCACTCGGCGGGCTGTGCCTCGGCATCTTCGAACAGCGTCGGCGACTCCATCCGAATCCGAACGAAATGTGGTGCGATCATTACGGTTTCGAGAACCGTCGCCGTGTGGTCGCGCGCCCCGAAGCCTTTCAGCATCGCGCCCGAGAAACCGCGTGCCATCAACGATCCTCTCCCGCGGCGGTGTAGTCCGCCACGACTTCCATGATTGGGCGGCCCGGCGGAATTTCTCCGACCAGGCCCCGGACCGACGCGGCCAACAACAGCCGCACGTACTTTGAGGTCGACAGGTCCGGCAGGCCGACATGCGCCGCCCCCAGCCGCTTGTCACCGGCCAGTCGCTGATTGGCGGCGTCGCGCTCCACCGCGAAACGATCAGCCTGCTCGCCGCCGGTCGTGCTGGCGTTGCTTTCTTCTCGCGCGGCCAGGCTGATCGCCAGAGTGGCCACCGCACTGGCCAACACGATGGCGGCGTCCTCGGCGTACCCGCGCCGGCTCAGCGCGTTGACTTCAGTGACAAGCAACCGCATCCCGGTGTCGCCGCGGGGAAACAGCACCTGCAGGTACGACGCGAGTCCGGGATGCTCAACGGTGAACTGCCAGAGCTGAAGTCCGAACGAAAGCAGATGCCGCTCGGTATCGTCGTCCGGGTCGTCGGACGGTTCCAGTTCGGCGAGCAGACTTTCGCCGACCAGGCGCTCGAGCGCCCATCTGCTTTCGACGTGCCGGTACAGGGCGGTCGCCGAGACGCCGAGCTGGGCGGCGACAGCGTTGACACTCAGCCGTCGCATACCGAGTTCACGACCCACCCGCAAGACGTCGTCCACCGCGATGAGCCGCGGACGTCCGCCCGCGCGCGACGCAACGGTTTTCACCTGGCTGGACCCCTCGACGAAGTAAGTTACCCCCACAAACTAAGGGTTACCTTACACATCGGTCAAGAGGGGGCTAGAAACCCTTCGGGGCTTTCTGAACGTCGCGCACCGCCGACTCGTCGCCCTGGAAGTCGACCCGAGCCTTCCTCCCGACCGCAAACAGCAGTAACTCCTCGGGTTCACCGGTGACCGTGACGGCCGGGCCGCGCCCGGCTGTCAGCAGCGTCGTTCCGTCGTTGGTGCGTAGCGCGACCCGGGCGGGAACCTTCGACAAGGTGAGCCGACCCATCAGCGACACGGTCCGGCGCAGCCTGCTGATCAGATCGGGTTCGAGATCGCGTGGCTCCCAACCAGATTCGGCACGGCGCACATCCTCGTGGTGGATGAACATCTCGGCAACGTTGGCCACCGGGTCGAGCAGCTTGAACGGCGAGTAGGCCGGCGGGCCGGACGCGACCTTGCCCACCAACGCCTCCCAGTCGGTGTTCTGCGCGACCTGGTTCTGCACCTTCGCGGTGTGGCCGGCGAAGAAAGGGATGAGGATGCCGGGCGCGGCGTCCAGTCGGTGCTCCCTGATCACCAAATGGGCCGCCAAGTCGCGAGTGCGCCAACCTTCACACAGGGTCGGTGCGTCGGGCCCGGTGCCCAGGATCGTCTCCACCAGGGCGGCACGTTCGCGTCGTGCAACAGACACTTCGTCTCCAATCAATCGCCGTTTTCGTACGCTACCCCGGCGTCGGCACGGGCACATGTTTCGAATGTATGTGCGATGGCTATTCCGCGGGCATGAGTAACGAAGCGACCAAGACGACTAGCGACGCGCAACGGGCTCCGCAGGAAAATCCCGAGAAGGACCCCGGCGACTGGGTGACCGGGGACGAACCGATGACTGGTCCGCAGCGCAGTTATGTGAGCACCCTTGCCCAGGAGGCCGGACGAAGCGTTCCCGACGATCTGACGAAGGCCCAGGCGTCTGAACTGATTGACGAACTGCAGGGACAAACGGGCCGCGGCACCGGGCTAACGCGCGGCGCAAAACGGGTGCAAACTTAGATGCGGCTGCCCCGTCCGGACGGTCTCGAGCCTAGCTGAGCCAAAGGTGTTGCAGATGACCACGTCTGATGTGAATAGCGTTTCGACGGCGCCCGAGGGAGACGGTCCCCAGACCGACAGCCCCCCATCGCACCACCCGTATCACCACCCCGCCGCGGGCTGGGGTGCGGCCATGAGCGTGACCAAGGTTTTGGCAAGCGAGCACGCCGTGCTGAACGGCGCACGGGCCATCCATAAAATGAATCACGAGGACGGCGGTTTCGACTGTCCGGGATGCGCGTGGCCCGACGACACCAAGGGTCTAAAGCTCGACATCTGCGAGAACGGCATCAAGCACGTCACCTGGGAAATGACCCACAAAAGAGTCGACGCGAATTTCTTTGCTCAGCACAGTGTTTCAGAGCTGGCTAACTGGTCCGATTTCGCGCTGGAAGACCAGGGGCGGCTAACCGAGCCGATGGTTTACGACCCGGCCACCGACCACTACCAACCCATCACCTGGCAAGCCGCCTTCGACCTAGTCGGGCGCGAACTGCGCGGGCTGGAAAGCCCGAACCAGGCTGCCTTCTACACTTCGGGACGGCTGGGAAACGAAGCGACTTTCCTCTATCAGCTGATGGCGCGCGAGTTCGGCACCAACAACCTGCCCGACTGCTCCAACATGTGCCACGAGGCCTCGGGCCGCGCACTTCAGGCCGCGCTGGGCACCGGCAAGGGCACCGCAGATCTCAAGGACTGGGCTGCGGCCGATGCCTTGTTCATCTTCGGCGTCAACGCGGCTTCCAACGCCCCACGCATGCTCACGTCGCTGGCCGAGGCTTATCGCCGCGGTGCGCAGATCGTCCACATCAACCCGCTGGTCGAGGCGGCGGCCACCCGTACGATCGTGCCTCATGACCTGACCCGGATGGCACTGTTCAAAGCGACCCGCACCAGCACCCTCAACCTGCAGGTACGGGTCGGTGGTGACATGGCGCTGCTGCGCGGGATCGCCAAAGCCGTTTTGGAGCAAGGCCGTTCGGATCGCAAGGCGTTGGACCATGAGTTCATCGACCGGCACACGCAGGGGTTCGCGGACTACCGTGCCCTCTGCGAGGCCACTTCGTGGGCGGAGCTCGAGACACAGTCCGGACTGACCCGCAGCGACATGGTCAAAGCCGCCGCGATCTACTCGCACTCCGACCGAACCCTGATCAGTTGGTGTTTGGGCCTCACCCAACACGAACACGGTGTCGACACCGTCCGGGAAATCGTCAACCTGTTGTTGCTGCGCGGAAACCTCGGCAGGGAAGGCGCCGGCCCCTCGCCCGTGCGCGGGCACAGCAATGTTCAGGGCAACCGCACCTGCGGCATCGACCACCGTCCCGCCCAGCAATTCCTGGATCGATTGGCCAGCGTTTGTCACATCGACCCACCGCGCGAACACGGTATGGACACTGTCGACATCATCAAGGCGATGAACCAGGGCGAGGTGAAGGTCTTCGTCGGCATGGGCGGCAACTTCGTCCTGGCCGCGCCCGACACCGAACTCACCGCTGCGGGCCTGCGGCGCTGTTCGCTGACGGTTCAGGTCAGCACCAAGCTCAACCGGGGTCATCTCGTTCATGGCGAGAAGGCGCTGATTCTGCCGTGCCTGGGGCGCACCGAGAAGGACCATCAGCGACGTGGCATTCAGTCCACCTCGGTCGAAGACTCGATGAGCATGGTTCACCTGTCGGTCGGCATGAAAAAACCGGCATCGCCACATCTGCTCTCTGAGCCGGCCATCATCGCCGGCATCGCACGCGCGACCCTCCCGGAGAGCAAGACGACCTGGGAGAGCTACGTCGAGGACTACGACCGGATCAGAGACACGATGGCTGAGGTGCTGGACGGGTTCGAGGATTTCAACCGCCGCGTGCGGCTGCCGCTGGGATTCCGGATCCGCCAGCCCGCACGCGAACTCGTCTTTCTCACGCCATCGGGCAAGGCCGAATTCTCATCGGCTCCCCTGCCGGATGAAACGCCACCAAAGGACGTGCTCATCCTGCAGACCATGCGCAGCCATGACCAGTGGAACACCACGATCTACTCGGACAACGACCGCTACCGCGGCATCAAGAATCTCCGCACACTGATCCTGATGAACGGTGTGGACATGCGCGACCGCAACATCAAATCGGAGGACCTGGTAGACATCACCGCCACCGCGCGAGATGGCAGCCAGCGTTTCCTCAAGCAATATCGGGCTATCGAATACGACATGCCCCGCGGTTGCGCGGCGGGCTACATGCCGGAGATGAACGTGCTGATCGCGGCAAGCGACTACAGCAGCCAGAGCAGCCAACCGTTAATGAAGAACATCAAGGTGCGCGTCGCCTTGAGCAACCCGTGACCTATCTCGTAACCGGCGCGGGCGGCGATGGCCGGGCTGCATCGGGAGGGCCGCCACGACCGAGCGACCAATGACTTCGAAGACAGCACCGGGCACCCGGCATTATCTGTGCGGGAGTACATCGAACAACACCGCGTCGAGTTCAGCTGAGGCCGACGACAACTTTGTGCGGGCGAAGGGAGTCGAACCCTCACGCTCTTTCGAGCAATGGCACCTAAAGCCATCATGTCTGCCATTCCATCACGCCCGCAGGGTGCCGATAGTACCGCTCGGCACGCCGACCAAGCTGTCGGCGGTCGCTCCTATTGTCGGGTCATCACCACCGCGAGAGGGGCCGCAGACGTGCGATCAGCGGAGGAGTTCGGTGCCCGCAATGGTCCCCGCAACGAGTTCGTCGGGCCAGGTCATAGGTCCGCAACACGGCGCACGCCCCAAACCCGTGACCGCCTCGCGGTACCGTCGTGAGGTGTCCACCGAGGCTCGCGTGAAGCGCCGCCGCCCCGCCGCGATCGCTCTCGTGATCGTTGCGGCCTGCGGCTGCCTGGCGCTGGGCTGGTGGCAGTGGACCCGGTTTCAGTCGGTGTCGGGTAGCTACCAAAACCTCGGCTACGCGCTGCAGTGGCCGATGTTCGCCGGGTTCTGCATCTATGCGTACCGAAAATTCGTCCGCTACGAAGAAGTGCCGCCCGAGTCGAGCAAGAGCCCTGCTCTCACTGAAATTCCGCCCGGGCTGCTCCCCGACAGACCGAAGCCAACCCAGCAGCAGCCCGATGATCCCGCCCTGCGGGAGTACAACAGCTACCTGGCCGAGCTCGCCAAGAACGATGCCGAAAAGCAGAACAGGACCACCGCATGAGCGCACCCGAGACACCGCCCGAGACAACCCAAGCCGAACACAGCGCCTCGGTGTTCCCCGTCGAAAAGATTCGGAAGGCGCTGGTTGCCTACCGGATCATGGCGTGGGTTACGGGTATCTGGCTCATCGCATTGTGCGGCGAGGTCATCTCTCACCTGGTGTACCACCGCGAGATCCGGTGGATTGAAGTCGTGCACGGCTGGGTGTACTTCGTCTACATGGTGGCCGCGTTCAATCTGGCGATCAAGGTCCGGTGGCCGATCGGCAAGACCATCGGCGTGCTTCTCGCCGGCACCGTCCCGATTCTGGGCATCATCGTCGAGCACCGCCAGACCAAGAACGTCAAGGCGCAGTTCCCCGTCTGAGCGGCCCGTCAGG
>JAVROG010000457.1:0-8359 GCA_032162865.1 Mycobacterium sp.
GCAATAGGCCGCGGCGGCCGCCCGTGACGAATAGTTCTGGGTTTGCGCGCTGTCAAGGATGGTCACCATGGAGTAATCGGCTTCGATTGCGCCGATGTCGATGAGCTTGGACACGGTTGCGCCGAAACTGCGCTCGAAGTTGCCGCACGCGGGACACAGGAAGTCTTCGTAGAAGGCCACCGTGGCCTTGGGTTTGCCGGAATCGGTGACCAGCTTGCTGGACGACACGCGGATCTGGCCTTCTTGTCCGGCGGCGACTTTATTGTGGTGCGCGTTCACGATGTAGAAGACCAGGACGACGGCAAAAAGCACGACAACCGCGGTGCCGCCGATCTGGATGAGTCGGCCGGACTTGCCGCTGCCGGCCTTCAGGTCGAGTCGCGCGGGGCGCTTGGGTTTGTCGGCCACAGTTTCGCTGATCCTCACATGTGTTGGCTTCACCCTCAGAAGGGCTTTGGCGCCTTCAGAGTACCGACGACCCTGGTGAACCCGGTCAGCCCCGGCTCAGGTGCGCACGCAGGGCCGAAATCAGTTCGTTCGTCGCGGTGGCGCTGTCGCCGCCGAGCGCGAAGAGATTGGCGAAGCCGTGGGTCAGCGAACCCAGATAGCGCAGATCCACGTCGTTGCCGGCGCCCCGCAGTGCGGTCGCGTAGTCCTGTCCCTCATCGCGCAACGGGTCGAACCCGGCAACCGCGATCAATGCCGGCGGCAGACCGGACAGCGACTCTGCGAGTCCCGGCGACACCCGCGGATCCGCCGGATCGATTCCCGAGTCTCTCAGTAGTTGAGCCGTAAACCAGTCGATGTCGCGCTTGGTGAGGACGAAGCCGCGCGCGAACAGGGTCAAGGACCGGGTCTGCGCGGTGAAGTCGGTCCGTGGGTAGATCAGCCACTGGAATATCGGAACCGGCCCGCCACTGCTGACCGCCAGTTGACTGACGACGGCCGCCAGGTTGCCGCCCGCACTGTCCCCGCCGACCGCGACCCGCCCGGGGCTCGCGCCCAGCTCCTCGGCGTGCCGGTAGGCCCACTCGAATGCGGCATGAGCATCCTCGATTGCCGCTGGGGCGGGATGCTCCGGCGCCAGCCGGTAGTCGATGGACAACACATGCACCCCGGCATCGCGGCAAGTCAATCGGCACAGCGCGTCATGAGTGTCCAGGTCGCCGATCGACCAGCCGCCACCGTGATAAAAGACCAGCAGCGGTGCAGCCCCGCCGCTCGGCGGGCTGTAGTGCCGCGCCCGGATCTCGCCGGCCGGTCCGGGCAGTGCGAGCTCGTCCACGTCGACATGTATCTGCGGACCAGGCATCGCTTCCATGTTCTGCAGCATCAGTGCCCGGGATGCGGCGACATCGTCATCGACGACCAGACCGTCGATGCCGGTGGCCCGCAAGCCCGTCAGCATCAGCTGCAGCGTGGGATCGAGCGTGTTGCCGTCGATAATGACCGAACGACCGCGAGTGAGCAGCCGTTGGGCCGCGGGCGGAATCCAGGGAATGACTTTGACGCCAATGTTGGCGACGCCGTTCTGCACGCGAGTGATCCAGCCGATCGGTGAGCGCGTTGCTCCCGGATCAAGTTCCGGTGCGCCTGGCAGACTTCTGGTCATGGTCCGCTCCCTAGAAGAAACCCTCGTCACGCTAAACGACGGCAATTCGATCCCCACCGTCGGCCTCGGTGTCTTCAAGATCGGACCCAAGGACACCGAGCAGGCGGTAGCTGCCGCGCTGCGCGCCGGTTATCGGCATGTAGACACCGCGGCGGCCTACGGTAACGAGCGAGAGACCGGGCGCGCGCTCGCCAACTCCGACGTGCCGCGCGACCAACTCTACGTTGTGACCAAATTGGCGAATCCAGACCAGGGTTATGACAGCACGCTGCGGGCATTCGACGCGAGCATGGAGCGGCTCGGGACCGACTATCTCGACCTGTATTTGATCCATTGGCCGCAACCACAGCTCAACAAGTTCGTCGACACCTTCAAGGCCTTCGCCGGCCTGCGTGATCAGGGCCGGATTCGCTCTATCGGCGTCAGCAATTTCGAGCCCGAGCACCTGATGGTCCTCATCGACGCGACGGGCATCGTCCCGACGATCAACCAGATCGAACTGCACCCGCGACTGCCCCAGGCGGAATTGCGCGAAGTGCACGCACACCTGGGCATCGCGACCGAGGCATGGTCGCCGTTGGGGCGGGGATCGCTGCTGACCCACCCGACGATTACCGCCGTCGCGGAAGATTGTGGCCGGACACCCGCCCAGGTGTTGATCAGATGGCATATCCAACTCGGTAATATCGTGATTCCCAAGTCGGTGAACCCCATCCGGATTGCGAGCAACTTCGATGTGTTCGACTTCGAACTCGGCGCCACTGCAATGGCTTCGATCTCGTCGCTGGATGACGGAACCCGGCATGGGCCTGATCCGAGAACATTCACTTCAAACAGGTAGGTGAAGCAATGACGGGCGCCCCTGGCCTCTCCATACCCTCGTTATCCCTCAATGACGAGAACACGATTCCAATACTTGGCCTTGGCGTCGCGGAATTGTCGGACGACGAGACCGAACGTGCCGTGTCGGCCGCGTTGGAGGTCGGCTGTCGGCTGATCGACACCGCGGCTGCCTACGGCAACGAGGCGGCGGTGGGCCGTGCGATCGCAGCCTCCGGCATCCCGCGCGCGGAACTGTTCGTTACGACCAAACTGGCCACTGAGGACCAGGGGTTCAACGCCGCGCAGGCAGCCTGCGAGGCCAGCCTGGAACGGCTCGGTTTGGACTATCTCGACCTCTATCTCATCCACTGGCCAGCCGAGTCGTTGGGCAAATACGTGGACTCCTGGGGTGGATTGATCCAGTCCCGCGGCAACGAACACGCCCGTTCAATCGGGGTGTCCAACTTCACCGAAGACCACATTCAGATGCTCATCGACCTGACCTTCTGCACGCCGGCGGTCAACCAGATCGAGCTGCACCCACTGCTCAACCAGGCTGAGCTGCGCAAAGCGAACGCCCAACTCGAGGTCCTCACGCAGTCCTACACCCCCCTGGCCCTCGGCAAGTTGCACGACAACCCGACCGTCAACTCCATCGCGGGCGAATACGGCAAGACTCCCGCGCAGGTGCTGCTGCGGTGGAACGTGCAGCTGGGTAACTCGGTGGTGTTCCGTTCTGCCAAACCCGAACACATCGCTGGCAACCTCGACGTGTTCGACTTCGAACTGGCTTCCGAGCACATGGATGCTCTGGACGGGCTGGATGACGGCACCCGGCTTCGTCCGGATCCGCAGACGTACACGGGCACCTAACCCAGGAAGCTATCCCGCGCTATGCCGCCGGGCAGGTGCTTGCGGCCTGACGCAGGACGTCGGCAGATGCCTGATCGAGCGGCAACGCGTAACCACGCATCACGGCGATGAACTGCATGGCGTACTGACACGCAAACGCGGCATTGGGCGGCATCCACCGCGACGGTGGCGAGTCCCCCTTGTCCTGATTAGCCTGCCCCTGCACGGCCAGCAGGTTGGCTGGATCGTTGGCGAATCGCAGCCGCAGCGGGTCCGGCCAGCTCGCGGCGGCCATGTCCCAGGCGTACGCCAGCGGCACGATGTGGTCGATCTGCACCGCTTCGCCAACCTTAGCGCCGCGCTGGAAGGCGATGACGGCGTTGGTGTACGGGTCGTGCAGCGTGCCGGTTGCCACGGCATTGGGACACCGCTTGGTGAACACATACGTGACATCCACGAGATCCCGGCTGAGGATGTCGTCGCGGGTGTCACAGCCGTTGTGGCCGCCGGGCGCGTCGTTGTCGTCGTCCCAGGCGTCTCCGAATGCCGACCTGCGGTAGTCGAAGCGATGGCTGCGCTTGGGCACGACGTTGACACCCAACAGCACGTCGGCACCCGGCGCCACCGTTGGTACGTCCGCGCGAGCAGCGAACTCCTCGGCATGCCGGGCCGCCGACGACCCCAGCGTCTGATACGCGACCAGCAGAGCGAGCACCGTGACCGCCGCCAGCCACCAGATCATCTTGCGCTTCACTTGCGCCGCTCCTCCCCATCGCTTCGCTCTGCATCGTCGCCGGCGGTCATGATTTGTCCAGGTATTCGATGCGGTCGGTGTCGGTGAAGCGCGCTGCCAGCATTGCCAACCGGGGGTTGGCGCGGTCCTCGGCGAAGGCGGAGACGCAGAAGTCCCGTGCGGCCTCGATGAACTCCAGGTGGTCGGCCAACGACAGTAGGCGCAGGGTGATCGCCTTGCCGGATTGGTTGAGACCCAGCACATCTCCCTCCTTGCGCTCCTTGAGGTCCAGATCTGCCAGGATGAATCCGTCCAGCGTTCCCGCGACTGCCCGCAGTCGTTGTGCGGCCGGTGATCCCACCGATGTCCAGCTGGCCAGCAGGCACAGGCTCGGATGCTGACCTCGACCGATGCGGCCACGCAACTGATGCAACTGGCTGATCCCGAACCGGTCGGCGTCCATGACCAGCATGACGGTGGCGTTCGGGACATCCACGCCCACCTCAATGACGGTGGTGCACACCAGCACATCGATCTGGCCCGCCCGGAAGGCCGCCATTGCATCGTCCTTCTCGTCGGAAGGCAACCGTCCGTGCATGAGTCCGAGCCGCAGGCCGGCAAGCTGGCCCGACTGCAACTCAGTGAAGAGGCCTGCGGCGGTGGTTGTCGGCCGGGCACCATCCTCGGCCGTGTCGGACTCGTCAGTCGCGTCGCTCCGCGGCGCCACCACATAAGCCTGGCGCCCGGCTGCGACCTCTTCGCGGATTCGCTGCCACGCACGGTCCAGCCACGCGGGCTTTTCCCTGACGAAGATCGCATTGGTGGTGATCGGCTGACGCCCGCGTGGCAGTTCGCGCAGGGTGGACGTCTCCAAATCGCCATAGACGGTAAGCGCGACCGTGCGGGGTATGGGCGTTGCAGTCATCACCAGCAGATGCGGGGTGATGCCGTCAGGGGCCTTGGCACGCAGTCGATCTCGCTGCTCAACGCCGAACCGGTGTTGCTCGTCGACCACCACCATGCCCAGCTTGTGGAACTCCACCGCATCCTGCAGCAGTGCGTGGGTGCCGATCACGATGCCGGCCTGCCCGCCCGCAATCTCGGCCCGGACCTGTTTCTTCCGCGCCGCTGTCATCGAGCCGGTGAGCAATGCCACCTGGGTAGCGCAGTCGGCCCCACCCAGCTGACCGCCCATCGCCAACTCGCCCAGCACAGTATTTATCGATGAAAGATGCTGTGCAGCAAGCACTTCCGTAGGAGCCAGCAGCGCGCATTGATAGCCTGCATCGACCATCTGCAGCATGGCCAGCACCGCGACGATCGTCTTGCCGGACCCGACCTCACCTTGCAGCAGGCGGTTGACCGGTCGGGTGGTTGCCAGTTCATCGGACAACACGGCAAGCACGCCGCGCTGCCCGTCTGTGAGCTCAAAGGGCAACTGCTGCAGCAGTTCTGCCGCCAAGCCGTCGGACCGCGGCGGCGCTGGCGGTCCCGATTCCGACAGCTCGCTGTGCCGGCGCCCAACCAGTGCCCACTGCAGCCCGACCGCTTCGTCGAAGGTCAGCCGCTGCCGGGCACGCTCGCGTTCGGACTCGTCCTCGGCGAGGTGAATGGCGCGCAGGGCTTCGTCTTCGGAGATCAGGCCGTGCTCGGCGAGCAGACCCGCGGGCAACGGATCGTCCACCGGGTCGAGCACGTCGAGCGCCTGACGCACGCAGCGGAAGATGTCCCAGCTCTGCAGCTTCGCGCTGGCCGGATAGATCGGGAAGAAGCGACGCTCGAACTCCTGCATCGCCACTTCGCCGCTGACAGCCTCGGAGGCTTCGGCGATATTTCGCAGCGAGCTGGTGCCGTGGTTCTTCCCGTCCGCCGAATCGAGGATGAGAAACGCCGGGTGGGTGAGCTGCATCGCTCCCCGGAAATAACCGACTTCCCCGGACAGCATCACCTTCGTGTCCTTGGTGAGGCCCCTGGCGATGAACCTCGCGTTGAAGAAGGTGGCGGTCACTTTGGTGCGCCCGCTGCCCAACGTGATGCGGAGTCCCTTCTTCCCCGTCTTCATCGAGAACGTCGATGTGTCTGTGATGACGTCGACGAGTGTGATGTGTACTCCGGGCTCCGGCTGATCCCCCTCGACGCCGATCCTCGCCGCACCTTCCACGTAGCTGCGTGGGTAATGCCGAAGCAGGTCCTCCACCGTCCGGATGCCGAAGACGTCCTCAAGCGGGCTGGCCGCCTTGGCGCCCAGGACATGGTCGAGCCGATCACTCAGCGACGCCACTACTCCACTCCGATCAGGAGGACGTCACCGCGATGGCCGGTGCGGTAGACCACCAGCTCGCTGCCCGGATGGTGGTCGTGCATGTGTCGCTCCAGGACATCTTCGATGGCCTCGGCGTCCTTGCTGCCCAGACCGGACCCGGTCAGCACGGTCACCAAGTCCCCGCCCGACGCCAGGAGCAGGTCGAGCAGGCCGATCGCCGCGGAGGCGGCATCGTCGGCGACGATCAGCACCTCATCGCCGGCGATGCCCAACCCGTCGCCCGGCTGGCAGGTACCGGCCCAGGTCAGTGCGGTCTCGGTGGCGATGCGCACCGATCCGTGTCGGGCGGCACCGGCAGCGCGCGCCATCGTGTAGCCGTCGTTGACGGCCTGGCGACCGGGATCGTGCACGGCCAGCGCCGCCAGCCCCTGAACCATCGAGCCGCTCGGCACCGGCACCACATCGACTCCCCAGCCGATAGCGGCCGTGCAGCCGGCCACCAACTCCTCGGCAGCCAAATAACCGTTGGGCAGCACCACCACTTGGGCGGCCCCGGTGTCCACCACCGCGCGAACCAACTGGTGGGCGCTGATTCCGACCCCCGGCGCCGGACCGGAGTCCGGGTCATCCGGATCGGGCCGCAGCACCGCGGCACCCTCGCCGGCGAACAACTCCTCGGCACCGTCGCCGTCGACGACGGCCAGTACCGCGCGTTCGCGGCTCCAGCTGCCCGCGGGCAGTCCGGCGGCACCGGAGCTCAGCGCCGAAACCACGATCCGGCTGAGCCGGCCGGCCACCAACCCCGCCTCGATGGCGGCGCCGGCGTCGTCGGTGTGCACGTGCACCGAGTAGCCCTGAGACGGCGCGGCCGCGATCGCCACCGATTCACCCAACTCCCCGAGCCGTTCCCGCAGTGTGTCCGACGCCGCGGCATCACAGCCGGCCAGCAGGTACATCACCTCGAATTGGGGGGCCGGCCGTCGGGTGGCGACGTCGTCGGGCAGCGATCGCGGTGCCGGTTCGTAGACCGACCGGGCTGGTGCCTGCCCGGTGATCGTCGAGCAGAGCGAATCCAGCAAGACCAGCAATCCGCGTCCCCCGGCGTCCACCACGCCGGCGTCGGCCAGCACGTCGAGCTGCTCGGTGGTCTTCTCCAGCGCGACCACCGCCGCATCCCCGGCGTCGGTGATGGCACGGGTCAGCGTCTCGCCGGCGGCGGCGCACTGTTTGACGGCGATGGCGGCCGCCCGCATCACCGAGACGATGGTCCCCGGCACTTCCTCGCCGCCCATCGAGGCGACCACCAGGTCGACGCCCCGCGACAACGCTGCCCCGAACGTCGCGGCATCGATCGCGGTCAGCACGCCACCGGATTCGGCCGCCGGTTTCGCGGTCACGTCGGCAATGCCACGCAGGATCTGGGACAGAATCACGCCGGAGTTGCCGCGGGCCCCATTGAGGGCCCCGGCCGACAGCGCGTTCGCGACGCGGGCGACATCGTCGTTACCGGCCCCCACCACCGAATCGGCTTCGGCAAGTGCCGAACGCATGGTGAACAGCATGTTTGCCCCGGTATCGGAATCGGCGACGGGGAAGACGTTGAGCCGGTTGATCTCGTCGATGTGGGTGATCAGGTCGCTCACCACCGTGTGCGCCCAGTCCCGCAGGGCCAGGCCGTCCAGCAGACGATCCGACGTTCCCAACCTGACCCCACCTCCTCTGCCGCGCTTGCCTGGGCCCCCGGTTGCGGGCCAGCGTAGCCCCGGGCCGGCCGGCACGAGAGCCAGTCCAAAAGCCTAACCAGCGGTTGCGACAGCGCTGGTCATGACGCGTCCCGGCAGGGCCGGTCGTTTTGGTGGTTCCGACCACAGTCGGTATCCTGTGAGGGCCTGGGCTAGCCTGGGCCATTCCGGCTAGTTCGGCTCCATAGAGTGGAGGGGCCGACCGACGCCAGTGGTGTCGCCGGAACCCAGCACCTGACTTGAGGAGTTTGAACCATGGCCGCTGTGTGCGATATCTGCGGGAAAGGCCCCGGCTTCGGTAAGTCGGTGTCGCACTCCCACCGCCGCACCAGTCG
>JAVROG010000458.1:0-7301 GCA_032162865.1 Mycobacterium sp.
GGCAGGGTTACCGGAGATCGAAGCACCGAGAACGAAGGCAAGGTCGACCAAAGCAAGTCGAGCCTGAAAGACGCTGGCGAAAAGGTGAAGGACGCCTTCAAGTAGTCCGAATGCGTTCGTAGTACACGACTGCCCCGCGCGAATGTCCGCCCGGAATCGCGCGGGGCAGCTTCGCATCTCCGGGGAATTCCTAGCTGCAGACAACGGCTAGATGGGGGTTTTGAGCATCATGCACGAGAATCCGAAACGGCGCCCGTATCTTCGGCGCCTCACGATCGGCGGTGCCGCTGCTGCGGCGGCAATCAGCGGCGGGCTATTGGGCGCACCCGCTCCGACGGCGGCCGCGGCTCCATGTCCTGATGTCGAGGTGGTGTTCGCGCGCGGCAGCGGCGAGCCGCCCGGCGTCGGCGGCGTCGGTGGCGCTTTCGTCGACGCAGTGCGCTCAGACATCGGCGCGCGGTCACTGGGGGTATATGCGGTCAATTACCAGGCCAGCACAGACTTCGGCAGTAGCGACTTTCCCCTGACCGTCATCGAAGGAATCCGGGACGCGGGCAACCATATTCAGTCCATGGCATCGAGCTGCCCCAACACCAGGGAGGTGCTGGGCGGATACTCCCAAGGGGCTGCCGTCGCCGGTTACGTCACCTCGGCCGCCGTACCGCCTGGGGTGCCGGCCGCGGCGGTACCGCAGCCGCTGCCGCCGGCGACCGCCAATCACGTTGCCGCAGTAGCGCTGTTCGGGACGCCGTCACCGGAATTCCTGAGTCAGTACGGCGCGCCGCAGATCGCCATCGGTCCCCTGTATCAGCCCAAGACGATCCAGTTATGCGCCGACGGCGACACTATCTGCGCCGGCGGCGGCACCACGCCTACCTTCGCGCACATGGCGTATCCGGCCAATGGGATGACCAGCCAGGCTGCGGAGTTCGCCACCAGCCATCTGTAGCTCAGGCCGCCGAAACCCTAGTCGGGATCCTCGTCGGGGAACTCTGGATTGGGCACAGTGGGCGAGTTTTTCAGCCAATCGCGCAGCCGAAAAAGGCCATTGATCACGATGCCGAGCCCCAGGAGGACCAACGTCACCACGATGATTGCGGTGGTCACCACTCCATGGTGACAGGTCTACGCCGCAGCGGGCTTGACCTCGAGGCCGACATGCACCTTGTCGATGCCACCACGCACGATCGAGTGCACATAGAACCACGGGGCGTGGTACCAGTACCGCTTCAGCACAGCGTTGTAGACCCGCCGTGTCTCAGACTTCGGCAGGACGCGGGCCTCCGCCTCGACATCATCGCTCTTGGGTTTACCCAGCGATCCACTCTTCGCAATCGTCACCCGCGGTGTGTTACGGATGCGCTTCACTTTCCACGAGTTGTCGTCGGTGATGATCAGCAACTTGTCACCGTCGGGCACGCCCCAGATCGCGGTCGGCTTCGCGCGACCGTCTTTTGTGAACGTCGTTAACAGTAAGTACTTGGACTTGATGACATCGTTGAAGCCGACAGCCACGATTACTTCCTTCTGGTATAGGCGCCCACGCGTACGCGGGCGCTCGAGCACCGCGGGGAAATACCCGCTCGACTAGGGGCAGAAACCGAAGCTCGCTGTGGTACGCCGCACACCTACCCCAATCGCTCGGGCAACCGCGGACGCTGCACAATGCCACCATGCGCGTTCTGGTCACCGGAGGTACAGGGTTCGTCGGCGGGTGGACCGCCAAAGCTATCGCCGATGCCGGGCATTCCATCCGGTTCCTGGTGCGAAAGCCCGAACGACTGCAGACATCGGTGGCCAAACTCGGCGTGGACACCTCCGATTACGCCGTAGGGGACATCAAGGACCGGGACTCAGTGCGTGCGGCACTGCAAGGTTGCGACGCCGTCGTGCACAGCGCCGCCCTGGTCGCGACGGATCCGCGTCAGCGGGCACAGATGCTCGCCACCAACATGGAGGGCGCGCGCAACGTGCTGGGCCAGGCGGTCCAACTCGGACTCGACCCGGTCGTGCACGTGTCGAGTTTCAGCGCGCTTTTCCATCCGAACCTGGAGACACTGACGGCCGACCTGCCGGTCGTCGGTGGGACGGACGGCTACGGAACATCCAAAGCGCAAGTCGAAATCTATGCGCGCGGCTTGCAGGACGCCGGCGCACCGGTGAACATCACCTATCCCGGAATGGTTCTCGGCCCGCCGGTCGGCGACCAGTTCGGCGAGGCAGGCGAGGGCGTCAAAGCGGCGTTGCAAATTCACACCATTCCCGGTCGCAGCGCGGCCTGGATGGTGATCGACGTCCGCGATGTGGCCGCGCTGCACGCGGCGCTGCTGGAACCCGGACGCGGCCCGCGCCGGTATATGGCCGGCGGACATCGAGTTCCCGTGGGCGAGCTGGCGAAGTTGCTCGGCGAAGTCGCCGACACACCGATGGTGGCGGTTCCGGTCCCCGACACCGTGTTGCGCACCGCCGGAACGATCCTGGATTTCGTGGGACCCTATCTGCCCTTTGACAATCCGTTCACCGCGGCGGGGATGCAGTACTACACACAGATGCCCGAATCCGACGACTCGCCGGCCGAGCGTGAACTCGGCATCAAATTTCACGATGCCCGCAGCACGCTCGCCGACACAGTCGCGGCGCTGCGCGAATCGCCCGGCGACTAGTCCGGAGTCACCGCAGCGCCGAGCAGCGCCACCGCGGCTGCCCGTTCTCCTGACGGAGCGATCAGAGGGTGGCGACGAATCCGCCGTCGATGCGGTAATCGGACCCGTTGATATTCCCGGCGCGGTCGCTGGCGAGGAAGGCGACGAGGTCGGCGACCTGTTGCGCAGTCGTGAGCCGGCCCGTCGGAGTGCCGCCGACGATCCCCGCCATGACACCCTCGGCCGTCTGCCCGCTGGCCGCGGCGAAGCCGTCGGTGATCCCGCCCGGCACGGTCCATAATTCGGTCATCACCGGGCCGGGACTGATCGAGTTGACTCGAATGTTGCGCGGCGCCAACTCTATTGATAGCGCCTTGGCAATATTAGTGATGGCGGCTTTGACCGCGCAATAGTCGTAGATGGCTGGGTTGGGATAGTAGGCGTTGACCGAGCCGACGATCACGATTGCGCCGCCGCCGCGCCGCTCGATCTCCGGCAACGCGGCACGGGTGGGCCGCACTATGCCCATCACGTTGAGATCCCAGGACGCCTGCCACTCGTCGTCGGTGATGCTCGCGAATCCGCCCGGGCGGACCTCGGCAAGACCGACATTGTTGACCAGAATGTCAATCCCGCCGCGACCGGCCGCGGCGGCGACCAGCTCCTCCGCGGCACCGGCTCGGGACAGGTCAACGGACACGAACGACACCCGCCCGCTCTCCTCGAGGGCCGCCAGTTTCTCGCCACGCGTGCGTGATCCGGCAACCACGTGCGCGCCCGCGTCCACGAGGGCCGAAGTGATCGCCAAGCCGATACCCTTGCTTGCGCCGCTCACTACGGCGGTCTTGCTGGTCAGATGCAGATCCATGTCAGTCTCCTCGATCGATCGGGTTTCCACCCCAGGCGTCATGCCAGCGACTCGGCCCAGCCGATGTGTCCTTCAAAGCCCAGTGATACCGCCATCTCGCGATACCGATCCGCAAGTCGCGTGTATTCATCGAGGCGACCCTGACTGCGCGCCAGGAATGCCCGCATGCGCAACAGCCAGATGTCGCGCACTGCCAATTCGTCCTCGGGGCGTTCAACCGCCACGCGGTCGATCGCGGCCGCGGCTTCGGCCGCATCATTGTCGGCAGCCCGGTCAAGCAGCGTCTCCACCAACACGGCCGTCACCGGAATGCCCCAGCTCAGCAGTTGCCCCTCCCTCGTCAGATGCTCGAGATTGGCGCGCATCATCACTATCGCCTCGTCGCGATCGCCCCGCCGAGCCTTGTCCCGTGCCGAGTACACGTTGACGATCGGCAACTCCGACAGGTTGTGTCCTTGGCGTTGGAACAGTTCGCTGACCTCAGCCAGGATCTGCACTCCGCGGTCATACTCCTCGGCCGTTTCGCGGTGTACCAGTGCGACGCCGAGCGTGAGCCGCGCGAAGCCCAACGCGAAGTTATCGCCCGACCGCTCGGCAATTCGCAGTGCACCCTCGATCTCACCCACCGCCACGTCGTCCGGCCTCAGTACGCCAGCCGGTATGCCTGGGAAGTACACGTACGCAACAGCTCTGGCGTAGGACAATGGGTCGGCCCGGCGAGCCATGTCCAGGCCCTCCCGCAGGTCGTCGCGCCAGCCGAAACGACCCAAGAAGTAGGAGGCGATCGCTCTAGTCGTTAAGGCGATTGCCAGCGGAGAACCAATGATGAAGCTGCCCTTGGCCGGATCGCCGTCGGCAAGGTCGATGACCCGCTGTGACCATTGCAGCACCTGCAACCACTCGGTGCTTTCTCCCTTGGCGTAGATAGGCGCAAACGACAATCCCACGGTCAGGGTCGGTTCATCGACCGCCTCGATGAGTGCCATGGCTTCGGACGCCAGTTGTGACGCCTCACGGATACGGGCCTGATACGCGAGATCGATGACCATCCCCGCCATGGCAATGGCCAGCGACGCCTTATCACCTGCCGTGCTGCACAATTCGCGGAGTTCCTCGAACCGTTCGCCTGCGACGGTGTGCACTCGCCAGGCGACCCCGCACAACATGGTGCGGGGGGCGATACGCAGCGACGTTTGGTAGGGCACATCGGCGGGGAGCGCATCGGCGATCTCTTGCGCCCGTTCCCAACTGACTCGCGCCGCGGCAATGTCGCGGTTAGTCGCCCACACTGCGGCACGCATGTGCCAGCCGTACGCGGCGTAGCCGTCACCGGCGGCGTCGAGATGCTCGGCAATCAGAACCGCGTGCTGATCGGCCATGTGCGGTTCACGCGCTTCGATCGCGTCGGCCAGTCGACGGTGCAACCGCGCCCGATCGGCCTTCAGCTGTGATTCGTAAGCCACGGTGCGAATGAGCGGATGCCTGAACGCATACTCCCGGTTCGCGCTGAACCCCACTTGATCGACGAGTTCTGCGTCGACCAACTCGTCGATGCAGGGATCGACGACCAGGCTGACCAGCAGATCGTGGCCGAACCGCAATCCGATGATCGCTGCCGCGCTGAGTGTGCGCTTTGCGGCCGGGCTGAGCCGGTCGATGCGGGCCGCGATGGTCGCCTGCAGCGTGGCCGGCACGCGCACGTCCGCGACATCGGCGTGACAGACGTAATCGCCCCGCTCACCCCCGAGCACGCCACGCTCGGCGAGTTCGCGGGTGATCTCCTCAGCAAACAATGGGTTACCGGCCGCGCGCGCGGCGATGACGTCGCCAATGTCACCGACAGATGGATCATCACCGAGTAGTTCGGTCATCAATACCGCCGCTTCCGAGTCCGTCAAGGGTGCCAGCGCAAAGGTCTGCGCCCCCGCGACGAGCTGAAGGACTCCCCGATAGTCGGGACGATAGGTCATCAGCACTATCGAGGGAGTCTGGGCAATCACCGTCAGCAGATCCGCAATCATGAATTCGCTGGCCTCGTCGATCCAATGCACGTCCTCAATGACGAAGATCGCAGGTTCGGTGCGGGCCTGCAGGTATGCGTCAATCAACGCGGTCATTCGCCGCCGACGTGCGTCCGGGTCGGTCTTGGGCAGTGTCACGTCGGGATCTGCGACACCCAGCAGATCGCATAGCAAATGCAGGTCCTGCGGATCGGCATCGGGCAGGCCCGCCCGCACACGTTCCCGCGCCTCTTCGTCGGTCAGCCCGGTCGTTTGGCTGACCGCGCGAAGCAACCGTCCCATCACCCGGTACGGGACGTCGATGGCATGCGATTCGCAGAAACTGGCAAACACTTCGAGGCCCTGAAGTTCCGCCAGCTGCAGGGCCTCACGCACGAGTCGGGTCTTACCGATGCCGGCGGGCCCGCTGATGCCGACGACCGACCCACGACCTGCCTTGGAGCGATCCAGCATCGTGGCGAGCGCGCCCACCTCCCACTCGCGGCCGATCAAGGTCGACTCCGGAACATCGGTACGGTCGGGCCGTGCGGCAACGGTGAGCAGCTGACGCGCTGATAGCGCATCCCCGCCGCCTTTGACATGCACTCGCTGCGGCTCCCCCAGCACCGCGGCAGCCTCGACCAGCCGCGCGGTGGATTCGCTGAGCATCACCCCACCCGCCGGCGCGACCGATTCCATTCGCTGTGCGATCCCGACCTGTTCGCCGATCGCGGTGTAACCCAAAGCGCCCGAACCGATCTCACCGGCAATCACTTCTCCGGAATTCAGACCGATACGCAGCCCCAGGGTGACGCCAGCTTCGAGTTCTGCCGCCAATTGTTTGGTCGCATCCTGAATACCGAGTGCCGCCAGACAGGCCCGTAACGCATGGTCCTCCAAAGCGACGGGCGCGCCGAACAATGCCATGATGCCGTCGCCGGTGAATTTGTCCACGGTGCCGCCGTAGCGCTGCACCACGGCCGACGCGTGAGTCACCAATTGGGTCATGATCTCGCGCAACCGCTCTGGGCCGACGGCCACTGCGAGATCCATCGACTGCACCACGTCGGCGAACAGCACGGTGACCTGCTTGTACTCCGCGTGTGCTTCGGCCACATCGACGGGCGCGCCGCACCCGTGACAGAACCGCGCATGCTCGAGAGGCTCGGTGCCACAGGCGAGGCACGCCGTTACGGCCGTCATACCGACCCCTCCACGAGTCCTGGCCCCCACGTCCCCCAGCCCACACAGAATAGGCACGGGAGGTCGAGAACACGTCATCGAGGCGCGGACTTGCGAGGACTTCGTTACCGCACTTGCTACCTGCGGCCACGGCTTGTCAGTGCAGTTGGACTTCGATATTCATAGAACGACGTTCAAATCTGGAGATGAGAAATTGACCGGCGTGACTTACCACAAGCCCTGACCGGGCTGTTGGTGGTCGATCCGTACAACGATTTCATCTCTCCGGGCGGCAAAGTATGGGACCGCCTGAAGGGCGTAATCGACGCCAACGGGTGCATTCCGCACATGAAGCAGGTGGTCGACGCCGCGCGCCAGGGGAAATCCGCGTCTTCTACGCACTGCATCGCCGGTACCGCCCCGGCGACTACGAGAATTGGAAGCATCGCGCCGGTTCAGCAGGCGGCGTGGTCACGCAAGACCTTCGAATACGGCACCTGGGGCGGCGAGCTGCACCCTGAGTTCGCGCCCCAGCCCGGCGATGTGGTGGCGCAAGAGCATTGGTGTTCCAGCGGTTTCGCGAATACGGACTTGGATCTGCACCTCAAG
>JAVROG010000459.1:0-6102 GCA_032162865.1 Mycobacterium sp.
ACCCGCCAGCCGTGGCCCGAGCCGGGCGACGAGTTTCCCGTCCACCTCACCGCGCAAGACGTTGTTCACACAGAGTCATGACCAAGGCGGTTGTCGTCGGAGCCGGGCCGAACGGCCTGGCAGCGGCCATACATCTGGCGCGCCAGGGCGTCGACGTTCAGATACTGGAGGCGGCCGACACGATCGGCGGAGGAGTGCGCTCGGGGGAGCTGACCGTACCCGGGTTGATCCACGATCACTGCTCGGCCTTTCACCCCCTGGGCGTCGGGTCCCCGTTCTGGAAGGAGATCGACCTACCCAGTTACGGGTTGACCTGGAAGTGGCCGGAGATCGACTGCGCGCACCCACTCGACGACGGCACCGCCGGCCTGCTGTTTCAGTCGATCAAACAGACCGTTAAACGTCTGGGGCCCGACGGCAGGCGGTGGCGGGCCGCCGTCGGCGGCCTCGCCCGCGGATTCGATGACTTGGCTGAGGACTTGCTGCGCCCGGTGATCAACATCCCGCGTCATCCGGTTCGGCTGGCGTTGTTCGGTCCGCGCGCCCTGATGCCGGCCACAGCAGTCGCCGGCTGGTTTCACACCGAACAGGCCCGCGCCCTGTACGGCGGCGCCGCAGCGCATGCCTACACCAGGTTGGACCGGCCGCTGACCGCCTCGCTCGGGTTGATGATCCTGGCCAGTGGCCATCGCTACGGGTGGCCGGTCGCCGAGGGCGGGTCCGGGGCGATCACCCGGGCTCTGGGTGCGGCCCTGGACGCCGACGGCGGACAGGTCAGCACCGGTGTGACCGTCAAGAGCCGACGCGACATCCCACCCGCCGACATCGTCATGCTCGACCTCAGCCCCGCCCAGGTGCTGGACATCTACGGCGATGCGATGCCCACCCGGATCAAACGGTCCTATCGGCGTTACCGCGAAGGGTCGTCGGCGTTCAAGGTCGACTTCGCCATCGACGGCGACATTCCATGGACGAACCCTGATTGCGCGCGCGCGGGCACGGTCCATCTGGGCGGCGGCTTCGACGAGATCGCCGACACCGAACGCCAACGCGCACAAGGCAAGATGGTGCAGCGGCCGTTCGTGCTGCTCGGCCAGCAGTACCTGGCCGACCCGTCCCGTTCGCAAGGCAATATCAACCCGATATACGCCTACGCGCACGTGCCGTTCGGCTACACCGGCGACGCGACCACCGCGATCGTCGATCAGATCGAGCGGTTCGCTCCGGGTTTCCGCGACCGCATCGTCGCGACGGTAAGCACCAGCACGGCCGACCTACAGGCCGGCAACCCCAGCTATATCGGTGGCGACATCATCGGCGGCGCGAACGACCGGCTGCAAATCCTGTTCCGACCACGGATTGCATTCGACCCTTATGCGATCGGCGTTCCAGGCGTGTACCTATGCTCACAGTCAGCTCCGCCGGGTGCCGGAATACACGGTCTGTGCGGCTACCACGCAGCCGAGTCGGCGCTGCGCTGGTTGCGGAAAAGATGAGGCGCGGTCGCCAATCGACGCGCATTCAGCTCGATGCGTTATCAATTCGTGCGGAATTGAAATGTCAGCCACGGCGGCATCGAACATTGGCGAACCAGTAGTAATTCAGGAATAGCGCCGTCCCGCATAGTTGATAGGCGATCAGCCTCAGCCCGTGGGTCCGGGTTGATAGGGCTGGCCGGGCACGGGCCCACCTGTCGGCGCCGGACGGGTGGGGTCACCTTTTCCGGTCCTGGACATGTCAGTAATGGGGGCGCCAATTGGCAGCGGCACATCCGCGGGCCCAAGTGCGATCAACGGAGTCCCCGCCGGCACCACCGGAACACCCGCTGGCACGGGGGCGCCGATGGGCACCGGAGCCCCGATGGGCACCGGAGCCCCGATCGGCACCGGAGCGCCGATGGGCACCGGAGCGCCGATCGGTACGGGGGCGCCGACTGGCACGGGGGCACCGATGGGCACCGGGGCGCCGACTGGCACGGGAGCGCCGATGGGCACCGGAGCGCCGATGGGGACGGGAGCACCGATGGGCACGGGGGCCGCGACCGGCACGGGGGCACCGCCCAGCGCAATGAGCGGGGCACCGACCGGCACCGGGACACCCGCCGGACCAGGTACAACAACCGGAACGCCAGACATGTCGGTGAGTGGAGCGCTAGCTGGCCCGCACACCTCCGTGGCCGCCGGTCCGGCAGCGCCGCCCGGTCCGCCAGCAGGGACGGATCCACCAGCGGGCGCAGGTCCACCTGCGGGCGCAGGTCCACCAGCAGGGGCCGGTCCACCCGCGGCTCCCGTTCCGCCGCCGTAAGCACAGCACGCGGCCGCGCTGCCGGCGCCTGCCGGTCCGCCGGCGCCTGCCGGTCCGCCGGCGCCTGCGGGTCCGCCCGCGGCGCCCATGCCGCCGCCGTAAGCACAGCACGCTGCCGCTCCACCCGCGGCTGCCGCGCCGCCGGCGCCTGCCGGTCCGCCAGCGGCCGGCGCTCCGCCGGACATTCCCTGGATGCACCCGTAGCCGCCCGTCATGAACGGGACGGCTACCGCAACCGGGCTGAACGACATGGCCGCCCCGCACAACCCAGCGCCGGCAACAATTACTTTGATGTTGAATCGATCGAAGATCGTCATCAACGTCAACTCCTTCATTCGCGCTCACATATTCCCGAAATCATGGGGTCCAGCAGAACCGCGTGGTGCTACCGAAGTCGTGGCTGGACGACCGGCTCGATTGTTAGCCGCCGACGACGACCGCAAGCCACGCCGCACCGTGCCGTTTCCAAATGGTGACGTTGGACGCGTGTATAGCCCGACCAGGAAAATGTCAGACCGTCAATAGGAATGGTTGTCGCGAGTCAGCGCGACTTCCGCGGACGGACCGATACCCGCGGTGGCACGGATCGAATGCCCACCCTGAGACGCCGGTGCGATTGTCGGACCTACACAGGCACAGAATCGCGGTGGCAAGGTGAGCGGCGCCTCAGCTCCCCAGCCGGTAGATCGGCCTGCGCCGTCCAGCAGTCTGACCGGCCCAGCGACGGTGCCTGTACTGATCTAGGCTGGCGACGAGCGCTTATCAGCGGACACAGGGAGACGAGGAGAAACCGTGACGGTCCGAGTAGGCATCAACGGCTTCGGTCGAATCGGACGTAACTTCTACCGGGCCTTATTGGCTCAGCGGGAGCAGGGTAACGCCGACATCGAGGTGGTGGCCGTCAACGACATCACCGACAACAACACGCTGGCGCATCTGCTGAAGTTCGACTCGATCCTGGGCCGCCTGCCCTATGACGTCAGCCTGGAAGGCGACGACACCATCGTGGTGGGTCCGGCCAAAATCAAGGGCCTGGCCGTGCGTGAGGGACCCGCGGCCCTGCCCTGGGGTGATCTCGGGGTCGATGTGGTGGTCGAGTCCACCGGCCTGTTCACCAATGCGGCCAAGGCCAAGGGCCACCTGGAGGCCGGGGCCAAGAAGGTGATCATCTCAGCGCCGGCGACCGATGAGGACATCACGATTGTGCTGGGCGTCAACGACGACAAGTACGACGGCAGCCAGAACATCATCTCCAACGCGTCGTGCACGACGAACTGCCTGGGCCCGTTGGCCAAAGTGCTCAACGACGAGTTCGGCATCGTCAAGGGCCTGATGACCACGATTCACGCCTACACCCAGGACCAGAACCTGCAGGACGGTCCGCACAAGGACCTGCGCCGCGCGCGGGCGGCCGCGCTGAACATCGTGCCGACCTCCACGGGGGCGGCAAAGGCCATCGGCCTGGTGTTGCCCGAACTCAAAGGCAAGCTCGACGGGTACGCACTGCGAGTGCCGATCCCCACGGGTTCGGCCACCGACCTGACGGTCGAGTTGTCGAAGGCGGCCGGCGCGGACGAAATCAATGCCGCGTTCAAGGCCGCGGCCGACGGCCCGATGAAGGGCATCCTGAAGTACTACGACGCCCCGATCGTCTCTTCCGACATTGTCACGGACCCGCACAGCTCGATCTTTGACTCCGGCTTGACCAAAGTCATCGACAACCAAGCGAAAGTTGTCTCCTGGTACGACAACGAATGGGGCTACTCCAACCGCCTCGTCGACCTCGTCGAACTCGTCGGCAAGTCTCTCTAGCCGTGGGCGTTCCAACTCTCGAAGACCTTCTTGCCGAAGGTGTTTCAGGCCGTGGCGTACTGGTGCGCTCCGACCTGAATGTCCCGCTCGACGACGATGGCAACATCACCGATCCGGGCCGCATCACCGCATCGGTCCCTACGTTGAAGGCGCTGGTCGACGGGGGTGCCAAGGTAATCGTCACCGCGCACCTCGGCCGTCCCAAGGACGGTCCCGACCCGAAGTACTCGCTGGCGCCGGTGGCCGCTGCCCTGAGTGAGCAACTGGGCCAGCACGTCCAGTTGGCCGGTGATGTCGTCGGCACCGATGCGCTGGCGCGCGCCGAGGGACTGACCGACGGCGACGTCCTGCTACTGGAGAACATTCGCTTCGACAAGCGCGAGACCAGTAAGGACGACGGCGAACGCCTCGCCCTGGCCAAGCAGCTGGCCGAATTGGTCGAGCCGGACGGTGCTTTCGTGTCCGACGGGTTCGGGGTGGTGCATCGCAAGCAAGCCTCGGTGTACGACGTGGCCACCCTGTTGCCGCACTACGCGGGCACGTTGGTCGCCGATGAGATCAACGTGCTGGAACAGTTGACCCACTCCACCAAGCGGCCCTATGCGGTGGTTCTCGGCGGATCGAAGGTGTCCGACAAGCTCGGCGTGATCGAGTCGCTGGCAACGAAAGCCGACAGCATCGTCATCGGTGGCGGTATGTGCTTCACCTTTCTTGCCGCACAGGGCTATTCGGTTGGGAAGTCGCTGCTCGAAGAAGAGATGATCGAGACTTGCCGCGGATTGTTGGACACCTATGGCGATGTGCTCAGACTGCCCGTCGACATTGTGGTCACCGAGAAGTTCGCCGCCGATTCGCCGCCACAAACCGTGGCCGCCAACGAGATTCCGGACGACCTGATGGGCCTGGACATCGGACCAGGCTCGGTCAAGCGGTTTACCACGTTGCTGTCCAACGCCCAGACCGTCTTCTGGAACGGCCCGATGGGTGTGTTCGAGTTCCCCGAATACGCGGCGGGCACCCGCGGCGTCGCCGAGGCGATCGTCAAAGCAACCGCCAAGGGCGGTTTCAGTGTGGTCGGTGGGGGTGACTCCGCGGCAGCGGTCCGCGCGCTGGGAATTGAGGAGGACGCCTTCTCGCACATATCCACCGGCGGTGGTGCATCGCTGGAATACCTTGAAGGCAAATCGCTTCCGGGCATCGAAGTGCTTGGGCGTGGGCAGTCGACTGAAGGAGACTCGTGAGCCGCAAGCCGTTGATCGCCGGCAACTGGAAGATGAACCTGAATCACTTCGAGGCGATCGCACTGGTGCAAAAGATTGCATTCGCGTTGCCGGACAAGTACTTCGACAAGGTTGACGTCACGGTTATCCCGCCGTTCACCGACCTGCGCAGCGTGCAAACGCTGGTCGACGGCGACAAGCTGCGCTTGACCTTCGGGGCCCAGGACTTGTCGCAACACGACTCCGGTGCCTACACGGGTGAGATCAGCGGGGCATTCCTGGCCAAGCTGGGCTGCACCTTCGTCGTCGTCGGCCACTCGGAGCGACGTACCTACCACAACGAGGACGACGCCTTGGTGGCCGCCAAGGCCGCCGCCGCGCTCAGGCACGAAATCACGCCGATTGTCTGCATCGGCGAGCAACTCGAGGTTCGCGAGGCCGGAAATCACGTGTCGCACAACGTCGAACAGCTGCGCGGGTCGCTGGCCGGCCTGTCCGCCGAGCAGATCAACCAGGTGGTGATCGCCTATGAACCGGTCTGGGCGATCGGCACCGGGCGCGTCGCCAGCTCCGCCGACGCACAGGAGGTCTGCGCGGCCATCCGGAAGGAGTTGGCGTCACTAGCCTCGTCCGGGATTGCCGATACAGTGCGGGTGCTCTACGGCGGCTCGATGAACGCGAAGAACGTCGCCGACCTCGTTGCTCAGGAAGACATCGACGGCGGCCTCGTTGGCGGGGCGTCCCTGGACGGCGAGCAGTTCGCCAC
>JAVROG010000460.1:0-3580 GCA_032162865.1 Mycobacterium sp.
CTCGTCGACAAGATGTGGTGGCGGTGCTGGCGGCTTTTCCTGGCGCTGACGGGAACGGCCATGGAGTACCTCACCCCGCTCGACGCGCGGACCCGCTCGTTCAAGGAGTTCATGCAAGAGTGGGTGACGGAACAGTTCATGAAGAATCTCGCCGAGTTCGACCTCGAAAAGCCTTGGTTCTGGGAACTTTTCGTCGAAGAGCTCGACTACGCACACCATAGCTTCCAGCTGGGGTTGTACACCTACCGCACCACGCTGTGGTTCGACGTCGCAATGCCTAACGATGCCGAGCGCGAGTGGTTGAACGCGAAGTACCCGGACTGGGAGGCGACGTACGGACCGCTGTGGGATCGGCTCGAGCGAAGCTGGGACACTGGCGGTGAGAGCAACACACTGTCCTACGGGCTGCCCGCTCTGTGCAACCTCTGTCAGCTTCCGGCGCTGTTCATCAGACCCGGACGGAACACCGCCTGCACCCTCGAAATGGACGGCAGGCGCTATTTGTTCTGCTCGCAGCCGTGCCGTTGGATCTTCGAGCAGGAAAGTGCCCGGTTCGCGGACCACAAGAGCGTGGTCGATCGCATCGTCGTGGGGGAGGCGCCGGGCAAGCTCACGGATTTGCACAAATGGATGGGACTGGAGGCGCCCATCGAGACCGGCAAGGACCTGCGGCGCGGACTCGATCGGTGGCGCCTCGATCCCATCCCGACGCTGTAGGGGTGCGGCGGTGCGGATCTATCTGTTCGGCTACGCGAGCGACGATTTCTTGGCGAGAGTAGTAGTGACGCCCAACGAACGGACAGTGGCGCAACTGGCTGATCAACTGGTCGCCTGGGGACTGGCACCCGAGCGGGGCGGGCCGCTGACCGTGCATAACGAGATGGGCGACCTGCTCGATTCCAATTCGACCATCGCTGCGGCAGGACTGGGCAATGGTGACATCTTCACCGTGGAGCGGGGCTGACGGCGCAGTGGGGGACTGGTTGGACGCCGGGACTCTCGACGATGTCTGGGAGGGCGAAATGCGCGCCGTGAACCTGGGTGCCGTCGACGTCTTGCTGTGCAACATTGACGGCCAGGTGCACGCCTATCAGAATCGGTGCCCTCACCTGGCCAACCCGTTGTCGGAGGGCGAACTCCGGGACAACATCCTCACCTGTGTTGCCCACGAGTGGGTGTTTGACGCACGGACCGGCAAAGGGGTCAACCCCGAAGATGCGTGCCTACACCGCTTTTCGGTCCGGGTGGACGGCGACCGCATCTTGGTGCACCTGGGGCAGGTCGGATGAGCGCGACCGAAAACGTTGGCCCAGTCCTGCACGCAACGCCGTTCGCGCGCACGGTCATCTCGGCCATTCGGGACGAAAACGAACGCGTGGCCGTCCAAGACGAGGGCGCCTACCTACGCGTCCTGGTCCCTCGGATCTGCCGGCTGTCGCGGACAGGGCTCGAGGCAGCGACGGGGGTCACTGTCCGGTTTCCCGGTGAGCTGGAGGTCGTGATGTCATCGTTCACGGGCGTCATGCAACTGACCGAGGATGAGGCGGTCTGGCGGCTCGCGGGTGAGCCATCGTGACTGGGCCGGATCGGCCGCCGGGGCGCAAGACCTACACCCGACTCGCGTCGGGCCGGCGCATCCCCACCGAGTACGAGCTGATGAGCACCGATCTCCATTACAACCACCCCCGCCGCTTCGAACTGCCGCCCGGCAACCCGGTCGTCGACTGGTATTACCGCAATCGCGAAGGCTCTGCCCTGCAAGCCCGCAACTGGGACCGGTTCGCCGACCCGCGCCGCACTACCTACCGGATCTACACCCAGCTGCTGGACGGTCGCGAAGACGTTGTCGACGGCCTGCTCCGGGAGGTCGACGACACGGCGTACGACGCCCAGCTGGACGACGAGTGGGTGAGGTTCCTCGACCACTGGTACTCCCCACTGCGCTTCCCCGTGCACGGGCTGCAGATGCTGGCCGCCTACGTCGCCCAGATGGCGCCCTCCTCCAGAATCACCAACTGCGCCTCCTTCCAGACAGGCGACGAGATGCGGCGGGTCCAGCGGATCGCTTACCGCACTGTGCAATTGGCCGGTCCGCCGCTCGGTGACGAGGCAGTGGCGCGACAGCGGGCGGCGTGGGAGGACGCTGCCGCGTTCCAGCCGCTGCGTGAACTCATCGAACGTGCGCTAGTCGCCTATGACTGGGGCGAGTCCTTCATCGTGACCAACGCGGTCATCAAGCCCCGGATCGATCGCCTCGTCAACCAGGAGATCGCGGGCACGCTCGCGACCGCCAACGGCGACCCGATCCTGACGAGTATCCACTTCTCGCTCGACGAGGATGCTCGCTGGCATCGTGAGTGGACCGCAGCGCTGATTCGGCACATCGTCGATGACAACACCGCCAACGCTGAGGTGGTGTCGGGCTGGATCGAGAAATGGAGTCCGCTGGCGTCCAAGGCGCTGGAGGCCTTAGCCGGCGTCACCGCGGAGGCGCCGGTGCCGTTCGACCCCAGCGCGGTGGCCGCCCGCGTCACCGACGAGGTTTCGCGTGAGTTGGACGCGGCGCTGAAGCGCTGACGCGATCTCGCGCACAACGCGCGACACCGGCCGGAATCAAACCGGTGGCGCAAACTCGTCCCGAGAACGTCGGGTCTGTAGTCGGCACATCTATCCGTACGCCGCTTCCCGTGGCAGCGGTTAGGGAAACGGTCCATCCGCGGAATACATCCTCATCGTGCTGACAGGACCAATTCCGATCGACATTTCTGGCTCCTTGGGAGCACGCGCTCGCCGAATTTGATTGTCAGACTCGTTGCTCGAAGGTTGCTGGCGAACCAGTGCTTACAGGCCAACGGCAATCGAAAGGAATAGACGATGGCAACAGCGGTAGGTATCGACCTTGGGACGACGAACTCGGTGATCGCCGCCTGGCAGGGCGGGGAACCGGTTGTGATTCCCAACACCGAGGGCGCGCGAACCACACCCTCGGTGGTGGCCTTCACGGAAAACGGCGAGCGTTTGGTGGGGCAACTGGCCAGGCGGCAGTCGATCATGAACCCGAAGGGCACCATCTATTCGGCGAAGAGATTCATCGGGCGCCGCTTCGACGAGATATCGGAGGAAGTCAAGGCGGTCAGCTTTGACGTCGTCGAGGGCGACGGTGGCGCCGCCCGGTTCGAAGTGCGCGGCAGGCAATATTCGCCAGAGGAAATCAGCGCGCAGGTGCTGCGCAAACTCGTCGACGACGCGAGCAAGTTCCTCGGTGAGCGGGTCAAGGAAGCGGTGATCACCGTTCCGGCGTATTTCAACGACGCGCAACGCAACGCCACCAAGGATGCCGGCCGGATCGCCGGGCTGAATGTGCTGCGCATCATCAACGAGCCCACGGCCGCTGCCCTGGCCTACGGGTTAGACAAGAAGGGCCACGAGACCGTGCTGGTCTTCGACCTCGGCGGCGGCACGTTCGATGTCAGCCTTCTCGACGTCGGTGACGGGGTGGTCGAGGTTCGCTCCACCGCGGGTGATACCCATCTGGGTGGCGACGACTTCGACCGCCGGCTCGTGGACTATCTGGCCGACG
>JAVROG010000461.1:0-3424 GCA_032162865.1 Mycobacterium sp.
GACCCTGGTTGGTCACCCGGGATGTGACGGTGGTATCGACAGTGCCCTCGCTGGCCGCCCTTTGGCCCGCCGAGGCACTGGAAGCGGTGCGGCTGTTGATCTTTGGCGGGGAGGCCTGCCCGCCCGAGCTTGCCGAGCGGCTCACTCAGAATTCCGAAGACGGCCGCGAAGTGTGGAACACCTACGGCCCCACCGAGGCCACCGTCGTCGCCTGCGCCGCCCGACTCGACGGCTCCCACCCGATCAGCATCGGACTGCCGCTCACGGGCTGGGATCTGGCCGTCGTCGACGGCGACGGGCAGCCGGTCGACTTCGGCGAAACCGGCGAATTGGTGATTGGTGGCGTGGGGCTGGCCCGCTACCTGGATAAGGAGAAGGACGCCGAAAAGTACGCGCCGATGCCGGCACTGGGCTGGAAGCGGGCGTACCGCAGCGGCGACCTCGTCCGACTGGAGCACGACGGGCTCTACTTCTGTGGCCGCAGCGATGACCAGGTCAAGGTCGGCGGACGCCGCATCGAACTCGGCGAGGTGGACTCCGCGCTGGTCAACCTCACCGGGGTCAGCGGCGGTGCGGCCGCGGTCCGGCGTACCGCCACCGGCACGCCGGTATTGGTCGGATATGTCGTCAGCGCGGACCCGTCGTTCGATATCGCCATGGCGCGCAACGAACTTGCCGAGCACCTGCCGGCCGCCCTCGTGCCACGACTGGTGCGCATCGAGGAGTTGCCCACCCGCACGTCGGGCAAGGTCGATCGGGATGCGCTGCCGTGGCCGCCGCCCGGAGTCGCCGACACCGATGACACCCCGGATCTGGCCGGCACGGCGGGCTGGCTGGCCGGGTTGTGGCGAGACCTGCTCGGCACCAACGTGTCCGGTGCCGGGAGCGTCTTGGAGGCGGACTTCTTCGCACTCGGCGGCGGATCGCTGGCTGCCGCACAGTTGGTGGCGACCCTCCGGCACAAATATCCGCAGATCACCGTCGCAGACCTCTATGACCATCCGCGTCTGGGTTCGCTGGCCGGGTTCCTCGACGAATTCGGACCACCGCCGCAAGTCACCGAGCGCATCGTGCGACCGACGCCGCTGCGCACCCAGCTCGGGCAGACCCTGTTGGCGCTGCCGCTGTCGACACTGGCCGCATTGCAGTGGGTTACCTGGCTGGCGTTGGGGAACAACATTGCTCGTGCTCTGCATGTGGCGCCGTGGACGGTCGCGGTGAACTGGTGGTTGGTTGCGGCCGCCTTCGTCTTGTTCGTCACGCCGGTGGGTCGAATGGCAATCGCGGTGATCACCGCCCGCATCCTGCTGTGGAAGGCCAAGCCGGGCAGTTACCCGCGCGGCGGATCGGTGCATCTGCGGGTGTGGCTGGCCGAGCGGCTGGCCGCGGCCAGCGGTGCTGAAAACCTGGCCGGCGCACCGTGGCTCGTCTATTACGCGCGAGCTCTCGGCAACCAGATCGGCAAGGGCGTCGATCTGCCTTCGGTGCCGCCGGTGACCGGCCTGCTGACCGTCGGCCATCGCAGCGCGATCGAACCCGAGGTCGACTTGTGCGGACATTGGATCGATGGCGACGTGTTTCACCTCGGCACCATCACGATCGGCAACGATGCGACGATCGGTGCCCGAACCACGTTGCTGCCCGGCGCGGTCGTCGGCAAGAACGCCGATGTGGCGCCCGGCTCGGGCGTGACCGACAAGATCAAGAACGGCCAATACTGGAAGGGCTCACCGGCGGCAAAGTCCGGCCGGGTCAAACACCCGTGGCCCGACGAGCGACCGGCACGCAGACCGCACTGGGTGGCGATGTACGGGCTGACCTCGCTGCTGCTGGCCGGGCTGCCGCTGCTCGCCGTCGCAAGCGGGCTCGTCGTCATCGGGCTGGCCGTGCACGGCACCGGCAGCGTGTCGCAGGCCCTCCTGCCGGCACTGCTGTGGACGCCGCCGGCGGCGTTGGCCGGGATTGCCGCGTACGCACTGATGACGGTGGTGGGTGTGCGGTTGCTGTCGATCGGGCTGCGCCAGGGCTACCATCCGGTGCGCAGCCGCGCCGGCTGGCAGCTGTGGACCACCGAACGGCTGATGGATGCCGCGCGCAACTACCTGTTCCCGCTGTATGCCAGCCTGCTGACGCCGATCTGGCTGCGCGTGCTGGGCACCAGGGTCGGCCGCGGCACCGAAATCTCCACGGTGCTGCTCACCCCCAAGTTCGCGGTGATCGAGGACGGCGCATTCCTGGCCGACGACACCATGGTCGCCTCGTATGAGCTTGGCGGCGGCTGGATTTACGTGGCCGAGACCACCGTCGGCCGGCGCGCATTCCTGGGCAACTCGGGCATCACCCAGCCGGGCCGCCGCGTGCCCGACGACGGGCTGGTTGCGGTGCTGTCGGCGACGCCGCCCAAGGCCAAGCGCGGCTCGTCCTGGTTGGGTAGCCCGCCGATGCGGCTGCGCCGGCGTCCCGCCGAAGCGGATGAAGAAACCACTTACGACCCGCCGACCCGCTTGAAAGTGATGCGGGCCGCGGTGGAATCCTGCCGATTGTTGCCGATGATGGTGACCGTCGCGATCGGACTGGCGGTACTGGGCGCACTGCAGAAGCTGACGATTTCGTTCGGGATCTTCTGGGCTGCACTGTGCGGCGGGCTGGTGCTGCTCGCCGCGGGTGCGATCGCGGGTGTGGTGACGGTAGTCGCGAAGTGGCTTCTGGTCGGCCGGATCAAGGCGGGCGAGCATCCGCTCTGGTCGCCGTTCGTGTGGCGCAACGAGCTCGCCGACACATTCGTCGAAACCGTTGCAGCGCCGTGGTTTGCGCGCGCGGCGAGGGGCACGCCGGTGCTGAACCTGTGGCTGCGTGGGCTCGGCGCTTCGATCGGACGTGGTTCGTGGTGTGAAACCTATTGGCTGCCAGAGGCCGATCTCGTCACCCTCGGAGCCGGCAGCACAGTTAGCCGCGGTTGCGTGGTGCAGACGCATCTTTTCCACGATCGGATCATGCGGATGGACAGCGTCGTCCTTGAAGCCGGCGCCACCCTCGGACCGCACTGCGTCGCGCTGCCCGCCGCCCGGTTGGGCGCCGGAGCCTCCGTCGGCCCCGCATCACTGGTCGTGCGCGGCGACGAAGTACCCGGATCGACACGCTGGCAAGGCAATCCGGTCCGGCCTTGGAAACCAGCCCGGCAGCCGGCCCGCAAGAAGTCGGGCCGCAAGAACGCGGCCGCCCCCGGTACCGAGGACACCGCGGCGTGAAATCCCCGGCTAAGAAAGCCCCTAAGAACGGGGCCAAAAACGAGGTCGTCGATCCCTACCTACCGCAGAACGGAAACTTCGGCTACACGGTCTCGCGGTATGAACTGGACCTCGAGTACAAGGTCGCGATCAACCGACTGTCGGGAACGGCGACGATCACCGCCGCCACACTGACC
>JAVROG010000462.1:0-4708 GCA_032162865.1 Mycobacterium sp.
GGGACTGGTTGCCGGGCTGATCGGCCCGTTCATCGTGATGCGCCAGATGTCGTTCGCTGTGCATGGCTCCAGCGAATTGTCTTTGACCGGAGCGGCGTTCGCGTTGTTGGCCGGATTCGACGTCGGCCTGGGCGCGCTGGTCGGCAGCGCATTGGCGGCGGCCCTCTTCGGCATCCTCGGCCAACGCGCTCGCGAGCGCGACTCGGTGATTGGCGTCGTGCTGGCGTTCGGGTTGGGCCTGGCGGTGCTGTTCATCCACCTGTACCCGGGCCGGACCGGGACCAGTTTCGCCTTGCTCACCGGCCAGATCGTCGGGGTCGGCTACTCGGGTTTGGCCATGCTGGCGGCGGTATGTGTGCTCGTCATCGTCGTGCTGGCGGTCTCTTACCGGCCACTGTTGTTCGCCACGGTCGATCCGGAGGTCGCGGCCGCACGCGGTGTACCGGTGCGCGTGTTGGGAATCGTGTTCGCCGCGCTTGTCGGTGTGGTGGCGGCCCAAGCCGTCCAGATCGTCGGAGCGCTGCTGGTGATGTCGTTGCTGATCGCCCCGGCCGCCGCGGCCGCCCGGGTGGTCACCGCACCGGCGGCGGCGATCGCGACCTCGGTGCTGTTTGCCGAATTCGCCGCGGTCGGTGGGATCGTGCTGTCGCTGGCGCCGGGGGTACCGGTTTCGGTTTTTGTAGCGACAATCTCGTTTCTCATCTATCTGATTTGCTGGTTGATCGGGCGAGACCGCTAGGCCAGCAACTAAGCTGGTGAAGCGCTCGCGCATAGGGTTCGCGAGCTTGGGGAGGGGGACACGTGCGCCAGCAGATCGCCGCGCTCGCCGCGCTGGCCGGCGCGTGCATGCTCGTCGCGGGTTGTACCAACGTCGTCGACGGCAGCGCCGTGGCCGGCGAAAAGGCCGGATTGGCCAATCAGACGCCTATTGCGGTCAGCGTGCTGGACGGCTTGATGCTGGACCCCAGCCAGATCAACAGCGCCCTGGGCGCCACATCGATGAAGGTCTGGTTTCCCGCAAAGGGGATGTGGGACTGGAGCAAAAACGTCGCCGACAAGGACTGCCTGGCCGTCGATGGTGCGGCGCAGGACAAGGTCTACGCCGGCACGGGGTGGACCGCGATGCGGGGTCAGCGCCTCGACGACAGCATCGACGACTCCAAGAACCGCAAGCACTACGCGATTCAGGCTGTGGTGGCCTTCCCGAACGCCCAGGACGCCAGCAACTTCTACAACTCCTCGGTGCAGAGCTGGAAAACCTGCGCCAACCGTAAGTTCAACGATGTCAGCCCCAACCAGCCCGACACCATCTGGTCGGTGGGCGACATAACCAGCGACAACGGCATGCTGACCAGCACACAGGTCCAGGAAGCGGGTAACGGCTGGACCTGCCAGCGTGCCCTCACCGTGCGCAACAACCTTGCCATCGACGTCGTGACGTGCGCCTACGACTCAACCGGCCCGGCGGCATCCGACATCGCCACCAAGATCGCCGCGAAGGTCGCCAAGCTGTAGACCCCGGGCCGGCATCAGCGGGCTCCCAGGCTGTCCTCCTAAGCTAGATCGCCCAGCTCCTCCTCACGCCGCAAGCGGCGCGCATCGTCGCCGGGCCTAAGCTAGCCGAGTGCCGCGCATCGATCTCAACGCCGATTTGGGCGAAGGATTCGGCGTCTGGCAACTCGGTGACGACGACGCCATGCTCGGGATTGTCACCAGCGCCAACGTCGCGTGCGGCTTCCATGCCGGCGACCCGGCGGGGCTGTTGCGAGTATGCCGGTCGGCCGCCGAGCGCGGCGTGCGGATCGGAGCCCAGGTGAGTTATCGGGACCTGGCCGGGTTCGGTAGGCGCTTCATGGACGTCGACGCCGAAGATCTGCTCGCCGACGTCGTCTATCAGATCGGCGCGCTGCAGGCTCTGGCGCAGGCCTGCGGCACAGCGGTGCGCTACATCAAACCCCATGGTGCGCTGTACAACACAATCGTCACCAATAACGAGCAGGCCGCGGCCGTCGCCGAGGCGGTCCGCAGCGTGGACCCTTCGCTTGCGGTACTGGGCATGACGGGTTCGGCGTTTTTCGACGAGGCCGACCACCGAAGCCTGCGCACGGTCGCCGAGGCGTTCGCCGATCGCGCCTACCAATCCAACGGGCAGTTGGTCTCTCGCCGCGAACCCGGTGCGGTGCTGCATGATCCAGCGGCTATCGCGCATCGGGTGGTAACCATGGTGTACACCGGGTCGGTAGCAGCGGTCGACGGCTCACAGGTTGCCATCACCGTGGAATCGGTTTGCGTACATGGAGATTCGCCGGGAGCCGTACAGATCGCCGCCGCGGTGCGCGATGCGCTCGAGGCTGCCGGTATCGAGATCGGAGCGTTCTGCTGATGCGACTTAAGCTCGGCCGTCCCGATATCACCCGTTACTCGGATCGGTTCGACGTGCCGGAGGCCCAACCTGATACGCCGCTGTCGGTGACGTTCATGGGCGTGGCGACGCTGCTACTGGACGACGGGTCGTCAGCGGTGCTGACCGACGGTTACTTCTCCCGTCCGGGCCTCGCGCAGGTAGCGGTAGGCAAGGTGGCGCCGTCACCGGCGCGCGTCGACGGTTGCTTGGCCCGGGCAAAGGTGACTCGGCTGGCGGGCGTCATCCCGGTCCACACCCATATCGACCACGTCATGGATTCCGCGTTGGTCGCCGACCGCACCGGCGCACAGTTGGTCGGCGGCGAGTCGGCGGCCAATGTCGGTCGCGGCTATGGGTTGCCCGAGGACCGTCTGGTCGTCGCGGTCTCGGGCGAGCCAATTGCGTTGGGCGCCTACGACGTTACGTTGGTGGAGTCGCACCACTGCCCGCCGGACCGGTTCCCCGGCGTGATCACTGCGCCGGTGGTTCCGCCGGTGAAGGCCTCGGCCTACCGCTGCGGCGAGTCGTGGTCGGCGCTGATCCACCACCGCCCGTCGGACCGGCGGTTGCTTATCCAGGGCAGTGCCGGGTACGTCAAAGGCGCACTGGACGGTTACCGGGCCGATGTCGCCTACCTCGGGGTCGGCCAACTGGGTCTGCACCCACGGTCATATCTGGTCGAGTACTGGACCGAGACCGTGCGCGCGGTGGGCGCGCGGCGGGTGGTGCTCATCCACTGGGACGACTTCTTTCAGCCACTGTCAAAGCCCCTGCGGGCCATGCCATATGCGGGTGATGACTTGGACGTGTCCATTCGCATTCTCGATGGGCTGGCCGCGGAGGACGGCGTCGCCGTGCACCTGCCCACGGTCTGGCGACGCGAGAACCCCTGGGCCTAGAAGTTGATCCTCACCATTTCACTGGTGCTGCTGGCTGCCGTCCTCGGCTTCGCGGTCGCACGGCCCCGGGGTCTGCCGGAGGCGGTGGCGGCCCTGCCAGCGGCGGCCATCCTGATCGCGATCGGCGCTATCTCGCCCCACCAGGCCGCGACGCAGATTATCGGGTTGGCGCGAGTAGTCGGGTTCCTGGGAGCGGTGCTGGTGCTGGCCAAACTCTGTGACGACGAAGGGTTGTTCGAAGCCGCCGGTGCGGTGATGGCACGCGCGAGTTCTAGCTCCTACGGGCTGCTGCGGCAGGTATTCGTCATCTCCGCGGTGATCACCGCGGTGCTCAGCCTCGACGCCACCGTCGTGCTGCTGACCCCGGTGGTACTGGCCACCGCCCGCCAGTTGCGAACCCCGGTGTCGCCGTACGCGTATGCCACCGCCCATCTGGCGAACACGGCCTCGCTGCTGCTTCCGGTGTCGAATCTGACGAATCTGCTGGTCTACCGCAGCGCCAACATCTCGTTCGTGAAGTTCACCCTGTTGATGACGGTGCCGTGGCTGGCAGCGGTAGCCACGGTGTTTGTGGTTTTCCGGTTGTTCTTCGCCCGGGATCTGCGCACTCAACCCACCGATGAGCACCTCGGGCCATCGCCAAGGCCGCCGGTGTTCGTGCTGGTAGTGGTCGGGTTGACGCTTGCCGGATTCGCCGGTGCCGAGTCCTTGGACATCGCTCCGGCGTGGGCGGCGCTGGCCGGAGCCTCGGTGCTGGCGATACGTAGCCTACGGCGCCGACACACCTCGATGGCAGAGATCGCTCGCTCGGCTAATGTGCCGTTCCTGGTGTTCGTGCTGGCGCTGGGCATCGTCGTACAAGCCGTGATGCTCAACGGGATGACCGCCAAGATGTCAGCGGTGCTGCCGACCGGCACCGGCCTGGTGGCGTTACTGGGTATAGCCGCGTTCGCCGCCGTGCTGGCCAACGTGGTCAACAACCTGCCCGCGACGTTGGTACTGGTACCACTGGTCGCGGCCAGTGGACCCGCGGCCGTGTTGGCCGTCCTGATCGGTGTCAACATCGGACCCAACCTGACCTACGTCGGGTCGTTGTCCAACCTGTTGTGGCGGCGGATACTGCGCCAGCACGACGTGTCCGCCGGGGTCGGCGAATACACCCGCCTCGGTCTGTGCACCGTGCCGCCCGCCCTGGTGGTGGCGGTGCTGGCGCTGTGGGCGAGTGTGCGGCTACTGGGCGTCTAAGTTTCGCGAGCAGACACAGAATCGCACCATTCACCTTCGAACTATGCGATTCTGCGTCTGCTCGGCGCTACACCGCGTCTAGCACGCCGCGCAGCCGGGTCGGATAGTTGGTGATGATGCCGTCGACTCCGGCGGCGATCTGCTGCCGCATCGCTTCGGG
>JAVROG010000463.1:0-10673 GCA_032162865.1 Mycobacterium sp.
ATCGCGCTCATCGCCGTGGGGATGGGCATCTTCGCTTTCGGAGTTGCCCGGCAGGCAAATTACCTGCCGCTGCTGCTGGTGGGTCTGGCAATCATGGGCATGGGCACCGGCTGCACCATGATGCCCCTGTCGGGAGCGGCTGTGCAGGCGCTGGCTCCACACCAGATCGCTCGTGGTTCGACGCTGATCAGTGTCAACCTCCAGGTGGGCGGCTCGATCGGGACCGCGCTGATGTCGATGATGCTGACCAATCAGTTCAACCGCAGCGAAAGCATCTCCGCCGCAAACCGACTCGCACGCCTCAAGCAGGAGGCCGCCCGACACGGGGTTGCGGTGGACCCGTCGGCGATACCGCAGCGGACCCTTGATTCCGACTTTGCCGTCAACCAGCTGCACGACCTATCTCATGCCTACACAACGATATTGACCATTGCAGTCGGGCTAGTGGCGGCGACGCTCATTCCGGCCGCGTTCCTCCCCAAGACTCCGCCCGACTAGCTCTCGAAGAGCATCGTCGCTATCCGCGCGACAGTGTCCATGGGGTCTACCGATTTGAGTTGCACATTCACCGCATCGTTGAGCCACAGCATCGAAAAGCCATGGACCAGTGACCAAGCCGCCAGCTGGGCGCCCGCCGGATCGGCCTGCGCGTTGGGGTCACGCAATGTCGTTACCCCGCGGGCCAACTCGGTGGCGGCCGCGGCCTCGGCGGCGGCGAGTTCGGCATCGGAAGTGTCTAGTAGGGATTTGTTGAACATGACCTGGTAATGGCCGGGGTGCCCGAGGGCGAACCGCACGTAGGCCAGGGCCGAGTCGGCGAACTGCGGACGCGCGGCGATGAGCGCCGCGGTCAGCAGCTGAAATCCCTGGGTCGCCAGCGCGGTAAACAGGCCTCGCCGATCGGTGAAGTGATGCGCGGGCGCTGCATGTGAGACACCCGCATCGCGGGCCAACTCACGCAATGAAACCCGGTCCGCGCCGCGTTCGGCAACCAGGCGGGCGGCTTCGTTCAGGATCGCGGCCCGCAAGTCGCCGTGATGGTAGGTCGGGCGGTTCATGCGGCCAGCATACCGGCATTAACTTGACGGTGACTAGATACCTGTTTAGCGTGGGTGAGGATTGGAACTTGTCATTGTCTAGATTGGAAGACTCAGATGGCCCCCATGGTTACCTTGCTGGTCGGCAGCATCGTTGCGCGCATCGTCGGTTGGTGTGGCGTTGCCTACGTCGACAACTGGACCACGGCGATCGCCGTCGGCCTGGCGGCGATGTTTGTGCTGACCGGCGTTGCCCATTTCGCGCCGCCGTTGCGCGGCGACATGATCGCGATCGTTCCGCCGCGGTTGCCGGGGCCTGGCCTGCTGGTCACCGTCACCGGTGTGCTCGAGCTGTTGGGCGCCGTGGGCCTCCTGCTCCCCGGCACGCGGGTGGCCGCCGCACTGTGCCTACTTGTCCTGATGCTGGCGATGTTCCCCGCCAACATCTACGCCTCGCGGATGCCCAACCCGCCCACGTCGATGACGACCCGGCTATTTCGGCGCAGTGTCGAGGAGTTCATCTTCCTGGCCGCCGCCGTTGTGGTTGCCGTCGGCGGTTGACTCAACGGGTCTCCGCACGGCGAGGGTGAAGGCCTGGGAAGAGCGTCTGAGCCCTTGGCACGTGATGCGGCGTAGTCGTAACGTTACGTTTATGGATGGGGGTGAACTGAGCTGTGCCGTCTGCGCGGTGCAATTCACTGGTCGCGCAGATGCCCTGTACTGTTCCGCGGCGTGCCGACAGAAGGCATACCGACTACGCACACTGCGGAGTCAGATCCCGCGGCCCGGCGTCGCGACTTTGGTTCAGCGCGCGTCCGCCGCCAAGCGCGTGTCGCGCAATCTGCGCCAAGACGCGGTGCGGTCTCGCCAGCGGCTGGACGCCGCAGTGCGGCAGCTGGCCACGACTCGTCGGGAATTATTTGCCGCGGTACCCGATCAGCAGTCAAGCCATGACTGAACAGCCGGGGCAACTCGTCGGAATTCCGATGGGAGGAGCCGACAACTTCGCCGAGCTCATCGAGGTCCTGACGGCGATTCACTCAGCCAAACCGAATGACCTACCCAAAGCCCTGGACCAGTTGACCACCGCCACTGCGGCGTCCGTGCCCGGGGCGCAATACGCCGGCATCACGGTCACCAGCCGACCCAACGAGGTCGGCACTCCTTCGGTGAGCCATCGATATCCCGGCATTCTCGACGAGATTCAACAACGCCATCTCGAGGGGCCGTGCGTACAGGCGGCGTGGACCTGCGAAACGGTGATCGTCGCAGACCTTTATTCCGACTATCGTTGGCCGCGATATCGCAGAGATGCGTTGGCTCAGACGCCGATCCGCAGCATAGCGTCACTGCCGATGTTCGCCGATGAGCTACTGATGGGTGCGCTGAATATTTTCGCTGAGGCCACCGATGTATTCGACGAGAAGGCGCTCGAGACTGCCCGGACGTTCGCCATGCTAGGCGCCCTTGCCTGGAGCAATGTCGTTCGCAAGCAGCAGTTCGAATCGGCCTTAGCTTCCCGTGACGTCATCGGTCAGGCCAAGGGAATTCTCATGGAGCGGTACAGCATCGACGATCGAACCGCGTTCGCAATGTTGGTCAAGATATCCCAGGAGTCACACGTTCGTCTGCAAGAGGTGGGTCGTCGCGTGGCCGAGACCGATCACCCCAGCTCTACCTGAGGCTATTCGCGCACGGAGTCCACGAGATTGCCGTCCTGCCCGCCGCGGTCGTTGTCGGCGTCAGCGGTGGCCAACAGCCACGAATACTGAAACGCGGTTTCCTTCCACCGCTCATAGCGGCCGCTGATTCCACCGTGACCGGCATTCATCTGGGTCTTCAACAAGACCGGACTGCCTGCCGAATTGACACCGTTGTTGGCGTGCCGCAGCGCCGCAACCCATTTGGCCGGCTCCACGTAATACACCCGGGTGTCGTTGAGTGACGTCATCGCCAGGATGGCCGGGTACTTCCGCTCCGTGACGTTCTCATAGGGCGAGTAGGACTTCATATACGCGTAGACATCGCTGTCGCTCAACGGGTTTCCCCACTCGTCCCATTCGGTGACGGTCAGCGGCAACGAGGGATCCAGAATGGTGGTCAGCGGGTCGACGAACGGCACCTGCGCCAGAATTCCGGCGAAGTGATCGGGGGCCATGTTGGCCACCGCGCCCATCAGCAGACCGCCTGCACTGCCACCCAGGGCAACCAGCTGCTGCGGGCGGGTCAGCCCGGTATCGACGAGATGCTCTGCCACTGCGATGAAGTCGGTGAAGGTGTTCTTCTTCTCCAAGAGCTTGCCGTGCTCGTACCACAACCGGCCCATCTCACCACCGCCGCGAACATGGGCGACCGCGAACACCATCCCGCGGTCCAGCAGTGACAGCCGGGCGATGGAGAAGCGCGGATCCTCACAGATCTCGTAGGCGCCATATCCGTACATCATTGCCGGAGCGGGAAATTCGATTCCTGCTTTATGCACGATCGAAATCGGGATCCGGGCACCATCTGCTGCCTGCGCCCAGTCGCGCCGTTCGACATAGTCCTCACGCCGATAACCGCCCAGCACCGGCTGCTCTTTGAGCAAGGTGCGCTCCCCGGTCACCAGGTCCAGATCGTAGATCCGCACCGGAGTGACGAAGGATCCGGCGCCGACTCGCAGTTTGGGAGAATCCCAATTCGGGTTAGCTCCGAGTCCGGCCGACATCAACTCGGAGTCAAAGGACACCTCCTCCGGCTCACCGTAGCCACCCTCAGAGCCGAACGGCCACAACTGGATTCGAGGCAGCGCCTCTCGCCGATAGCTGACCACCAGGTGGCCGGCGAAAGCATCGACGCCGTCGAGTCGCACGTCATCGCGATGCGGAATCAGGACGCGCTGCCGTGCGGGAACTCCGACCGGGACCTCCACCAGGGTGAAGTTCACCGCGCCTTCGTTGTGCAGGATCAAGAACCGCTCCTGCCCGCCGTGCACCGCGTGCTCCACCGAGTACTCGACACCCTCGCGGCGCGGCAGCACGACGGTGAACTCCGCGTTCGAGTCGGCGGCATCTCCGTAGCGGACCTCAGAGGTGACCGACGATCCCGCAGCGATCAGCACGTAGGCGTTGCTGCGGGTGCGCCCCACACCCACCCAAAACCGTTCGTCGGCTTCGTGATAAACCTGCTCCGACGGTTCACCGGCGCCCAGTCGATAGCGCCACACCGTGTCGGGCCGCCAGGCTTCGTCCACCGTGGAGTAGTACACGGTGCGGTTGTCGGCCGCCCAGGTCGCGCCCGCGCCGATACCGGGGATTTCGTCAGGATAGACATCGCCAGTGCGTAAGTCCTTGAACCGCAGCGTGTAACGCTCGTCGCCCACCACATCGACCGAGTAGGCCAACAGATTCGCGTCCAGACTGATACTGGCGGCACCTAGCGCGAAGTAATCGTGGCCCTCGGCTTCCACGTTCTCGTCGAGCAGAATCTGCTCGCCTGGGATTTCGGTGTGCTCGTCGAATTGCGGCGGATTCCAGTCGTCGGGATCGGTTACGGGGCAACGACAATGAACCCCGTACTGCTTTCCCTCGAAGCTGCGGGCGTAATACCACCAGTCGCCACGCCGGGTCGGCACCGACAAGTCGGTTTCCTTGGTACGCGCCTTGATTTCGTCGAAGATCTGTTGACGTAGCGGGTCGAGGTGCGCGGTGATCTGATCGACGTAGTCGTTTTCGGCCTCGAGGTAGGCGATGACTTCGGGACTGTCCTTCTCGCGTAACCATTCGTAGGGGTCGATAAAGACGTCACCGTGGTACTCGCGGCGGGTTTCCACCCGCTTGGCAACCGGCGGCACAGCCGAATCCGTCATGCGCCCGGGCCGATCCAGTTGTTGAAGCTCAGGCCCGAAATCCGCTCGTACGCATCGATGTAACGTCCGCGCGTGGCGGTGATGATGTCATTTGGCAACGGGGGCGGCGACTCGGCGCCGTGACGGTCCCAGCCCGAGGCGGGGCTGGTGAGCCAATTGCGGACGAACTGCTTGTCAAAGCTGTTCTGGACCACGCCCGGCCGGTATTCGTCAGCCGGCCAGTAGCGCGAGGAATCCGGGGTGAAGATCTCATCGGCCAGCAGCAGATGGCCGTTGCGGTCGGTGCCGAACTCAAACTTGGTGTCGGCGATGATGATTCCCTTCCTCAGCGCATGGTCGGCGGCCTGCACGTAGATCTGTAAGGTGCGGTCCCGCAGTTGGTTGGCAGGCACCGCGCCTACCAGTTCGATCACCCGGCCGAACGAAATGTTCTCGTCGTGGTCGCCCAGCGCGGCCTTGGTCGCCGGGGTGAACAGCGGCTCGGCGAATTTACTCGCCTCCACCAACCCCGACGGCAACGCGATACCGCAGACCTTTCCGGTCGCCTGGTAGTCGAGCAACCCCGAGCCAGTCAGGTAGCCGCGGGCCACGCATTCCACCGCGAGCATTTCCAGCCGCTGCACCACAAGGGCGCGACCAAGCACTTCGTCGGGGATACGCGGGTCGTCTGGCGGCCCGGCCAGGTGGTTGGGCGCGTCCACTAGACCGAAGAAAAACACGCTCATCGCGGTCAGGATGCGGCCCTTGTCCGGGATAGTGCTGTCCAAAATGTAGTCGTACGCCGAGATCCGGTCCGTGGCGACCAGCAACAGGTGGTCGTCGTCGACGCGGTAGATCTCACGAACCTTGCCGCTGGCCAGATGCTGGTAATCGGACAATGCGGGTCGCATCGCGACAGCCTATCGGGCAAGCCGACACCATTCCGCTGCCAGCTGTGCTGATATCGGTGTATGACGCGGTACTTGCCTTACTCCATTCGGCCCCTTCGCCTGTTCGGCCAGCTGATCAGCGACATCACCATCTCGCTGTGGACGGTGATCTGGGTGTTCGTCGGCATTGCGGTGCACGACGCCATCGCGACGATCGCCGAGGCGGGCCGGCAGGTGGAAAGCGGCTCGAAAGGCGTCGCGGGGAACCTGGCTTCGGCCGGGCGCGGCGCCCACAACGTTCCACTGCTGGGCGACGCACTCGGCAAGCCACTCGACGCTGCCAGCGATGCGGCTCTCGAACTCGCGGGCGCGGGGCACAGTCTCGACACCACGGCCAGCTGGTTGGCGTGGGTGCTGGCGCTGGCGGTCACCACGCCGCCGATTCTCGCGGTGACCGTACCGTGGCTGTTCCTGCGGTGGCGGTTCTTCCGGCGCAAGTGGACGGTGACCGCGTTGGCCGCCACCGCCGCCGGTCAACAATTGCTGGCGCTGCGGGCCCTGGCCAACCGGTCACCGGCCAAACTGGCGGCGGTCAGCGCGGATCCAGTCGGCGGCTGGCGCCACGAGGATCCCGTCGTCATCTCGGGACTAGCCGCAATCGAACTGCGGGCCGCCGGCATCGGCCTGCGCACGTCGTACTAGCCGGGCTGCACGAGCGCGCGCCGCAACCGCAGCAGCCCGGCAACCGCCACGATCCCCCACACCGCGAGGGCGACCCAGAAGAAAACCAGCGACACGGTGCGCAACGACGGCCGGCCGAGTTCGGCCCCGGTAGCGGCGGTGGCCGCGGAGTACATGCCAAGCGGGAACACCATCGCCCACCACACGCCGGCAAATTGGAGCAGGGCGGGCCGCCGTTTGATGCGCTGTAGGCCGAAGTAGATCAGCGGCGGTATCCAGAAGGTGGCCACCACCCAGGTCACCACCGTCCCCGTACGCACCGACGGAGCCAGCCAGCCGGGCGCCAGGCCGTGGATGTTGTCACCGGCCAGGGTCGCAATGGCCAACCCGCCCATCAGGATCCAGGAATCCGGTTCGAAGCCGTCGCTGTGCTGTCGTTCAGCAACGGCGCGCCACAGAATCAGCCAGGTCAATAACGCATAGACGCACAGCCCGATCACCCACACCGGAACCGCCACCGCCAGGCACCAATGCTGCGGTGTGTGCCGGGCCACCTGGGTGGCCACGATCGCCAGGCCGGAGGTGCCGACGCTGCCCAGCTCCCATGCGCCGTGCGCGTGATCTCGCAGCGCAGTCCACGAGCGGGCCGTCATATTCCGCGCGGTGAGCGCAGCCAACGAAATCCACGAGACCAGCGCCGTGACACCGAGCGCCAGAACCACCGCTTTGATGTCGGCCAGTCGGCTGTCCAACACCGCGCACGCGGCCACAAAGGTGAACAGCCGCAAGGTAACATCGGGATCCGCGAGGTCCCACAATGCGTGCCCGTCAGTCTTGCCCGACTGCGCCGCCAGCAATACCAGCCCAACGAGCACTACCAGTCCGACTGTGGCCAGGACGCCGAGGGTTTCGCTGATCTTGGTGTAGTGATGCTTGTCCGCGGCAACCGACAGGATTCCGGTCGCCATCACCGCGGCGAACACATCGGGTGACGGCTCACTATGCCCGAGCTGAAATGCCACCCGAGCTGCCCTTAAGTCTCGCGCAGTTCCACGACCAGGTGCCGGATACCTGTGTGGCGGTTGCTTCGTGTCCATTCGACCGGCTCGACCAGGCGTACGGCACCGAAGCGCGTCAACAGCTCCTCATAGAGCACTCGCAGTTCCAGGCGGGCCAGGTTCGCACCCAGGCAGTAGTGCACACCCTGACCAAACCCCAAGTGTGGATTAGGTTTTCGAGTGATATCGAACTCATCGGCGCGGTCGAACACAGTCGCGTCACGGTTGGCGGAGCCCTCCCAGATCTGCACCTTCTGGCCGGCCTCGACCGACTGGCCGCCGAGCCTGACGTCGCGGGTGGCGGTGCGCCGCTTGGACGGCGAGGGCGAGGTCCACCGGACGATCTCTTCGACGGCCGTCGGTAAGAGGTCGAGATCACCACGCAGCGCCTGCATTTGCTCGGGATGCTCGGCGAGGGCCAGCAGCCCACCTCCGACGGCATTGCGCGTCGTCTCGGCGCCCGCGCTGAAGAGCAGACTGAAGAACAGGTACAGCTCGAGATCCGACATGGCCGGCGCGTGGGCGTCGTCGAGCATCGCGTTCGCGACGACCGACAGCATGTCGTCGGTCGGCTCGGCGCGTTTGGCGGCGATCAGCTCCTGGCCGTAGGTATACATCCGCGACCCGGCCTCTTGCACCGACAGCTGGGAAAGTGCTGCCTTGCGCGAGCCGCCGAAGTCGAACTGCGGCTCGATGGCCTCGAACAGCCAATGCCGTTCGGATTCAGGCACTCCCAGCAGGATGCAGATCATCTGCATCGGCAGTTCGGTAGCGATATCAACCAGGAAGTCAAAAGGTTCGCCCGATGCCACTCCATCCAGCAGCCGGCGCGTCCGGGCGCGCAGATCGTCCTCGACCAGACGGATCATCCGCGGTGTCAGTCCAGAGCTGACCAGCCGCCGAATCTGCGAATGCCGCGGGTTGTCCATCATGTTGAGCACCTGACCCGCGATGGCCAGGTCCTGCAACAGGGTGCCGCCGAACGGTCTGTCGCCCCCCGTAACCGAGGAGTAAGTCACCGGATCACGGAGCACCTCAAGGGTTTCCGGGTGCGTTGCGACCGACCAGAAGCCTTCGCCATCCGGGGTGTTGTCGGTTGGCTGGTGCCAGTACACGGGTGCCTCGCGCCGATGAACGGCGAACAACGCGTGTGGAAAACCGTTGGCGAAGTTGTCCAGGTCGGTGAAGTCGATATCGGCAAGCGCCGACGTCAGAGTCACAGAATCGCACCCGGCGCGTACTTGGCAGCATCGGGGTAGCGGCCCACCAGTTCGTCCACCAATCCGGCCACCTGGTCCACCTGGTCGCCGGCAGCACCGGTGAAAGCCTTCCGGTCGGCCAAGGCGGCGTCCAGGGCATCGCGGCCCAGCGGCAGTCGCGGGTCGGCGGCCAGTCGGTCCAACAGATCGGGCTCGGCACCGTGTTCCCGCATGGCCAGCGCCGTAGCGACCGCGTGCTCGCGGATCACATGGTGCGCCGACTCGCGACCCATCCCAGCGCGGACCGCGGCGATCAGCACCTTGGTGGTGGCCAAAAACGGCAGGTACCGGTCCAGCTCACGCTGGATCACCGCCGGGTAGGCACCGAATTCGTCGAGCACCGTCAGGAACGTCTCGATCTGGCCGTCGATGGCAAAGAAGCTGTCCGGCAAAGCAACCCGGCGCACCACGGAGCAGAAGACGTCGCCCTCGTTCCACTGTGCACCGGCCAATTCGGCGGCCATCGACCCGTAGCCGCGCAAAACCACCTGCAGGCCGTTGACCCGTTCGCAGCTGCGGGTGTTCATCTTGTGCGGCATTGCCGAGGAACCGACCTGGCCCTCCGCGAACCCCTCGGTGACCAGTTCGTGCCCGGCCATCAACCGGATGGTGTGCGCCAACGACGACGGTCCGGCACCCAATTGCACCAGCGCGGAGACCACATCGTGGTCCAGCGAGCGCGGGTACACCTGCCCGACACTGTTCAAAACCGTTGAGAAGCCAAGAAAATCGGCCACCTGTTGTTCGAGTGCGGCCAGCTTGACCGCATCGCCGTCAAGCAGGTCAAGCATGTCTTGCGCCGTGCCCATCGGACCCTTGATGCCACGCAGCGGGTACCGGTCGATCAACTCCCGCAGTCGCATCAACGCGACCAGCGTCTCCTGCGCGGCCGAGGCGAACCTCTTACCCAAGGTGGTGGCCTGGGCGGCGACGTTGTGGCTGCGCCCGGTCATCACCAGGTCGCGATAGGCGACGGCGCGCTCGGCCAGTCGTGCCGCCAACGCCACCCCATGGGCGAAGACCAGTTCCAGCGAGCGCCGGATCTGCAGCTGCTCCACATTCTCAGTCAGGTCGCGGCTCGTCATTCCCTTGTGCACATGCTCGTGGCCGGCCAGCGCATTGAATTCCTCGATGCGGGCCTTGACGTCGTGGCGCAGCACCCGCTCCCGCGCTGCGATCGAGGCCAGGTCCACGTTGTCGATAACGCGCTCGTAATCGGCGATCGCCTCGGCGGGGACCGTCACTCCGAGTTGCGCCTGCGCCCGCAACACCGCCAGCCACAGCCGCCGCTCCGCGGCGACCTTCGTCTCGGGCGACCAGATCGCCACCATCTCGGCGCTGGCGTACCGGCCGGCCAACACATTCGGAATGCTCACTTGGCCATCACGAAGAAACAGCTTACGGTTGCCGGTCCGCCGACACCCCGACCCGGCCGTAGCCTGTTTGAATGCACTTCGCCGGGGTTGACCTCGCCTGGGCGGGCCGCAATCCGACCGGTGTCGCAGTGGTCGACGACGACGGTGTGCTGGCAAGCGTCTGTGCGGTCCGCGACGACGTGGACGTGCTGGCCGCGCTACATCCCTATGTGCAGGGCGACTGCGTGGTGGGTTTCGATGCGCCGCTGGTAGTGACCAATCCGACCGGTCAGCGGCCGGCCGAGGCCGCGCTCAACCGGGATTTCCGCAAGTACGAAGCCGGCGCGCATCCGGCTAACACCGGCAAACCCGAATTCGCCGATGGACCGCGCGCCGCGCGGCTGGCCCACGCACTCGATCTGCAGGTGGACACCTCTGCGGCGGTGCGTCGACGCGCTATCGAGGTGTACCCGCATGCGGCAACGGTGGCCTTGTTTCGACTGTCGCGCACGCTGAAGTACAAGGCCAAACCCGGTCGCGACGTCACGCAGCTCAGGTCGGAACTGC
>JAVROG010000464.1:0-3520 GCA_032162865.1 Mycobacterium sp.
CCGCACGCCGGACATGTCCAGATGGCGATCGGCAACAACCTGGTGGTCGAAGCTCCCTACTCGGGTGCATCGGTCCGGATCAGCCGGTTGGGCGGCAACGTGCAGATTCGGCGACCACTGTGAGAGAGGGTTGAACACATGTCGCACGGAACCGGATCTTCGGTAGCTGCTCTGCGGCAACGGCAGGCGGCACTGGCCAGCAAGCACAGGGCAGTTGCCAACGCTGACCGGGTGCTGTCCGAAGCGCTTGCCAGCGCACACGAGGCCATGCGGCAGAGTTTGCGACGACTCGACCTGATTGCCGCGGAAGTCGAGCGCGCGCAGCAGTCCGAACTCGCCGGCGATACCCCACTGGGAGCGCGTGAATTCCAACGGTTTCTCGGGGCGAAGCAACGTGCGATCGCCGTTGTCGTCGTGCAGGCCCGGGAGCTCGGTCGCGCGAAAAGCGCTGTGCTGCAGAACCTGCGGAGCCAGTACTCAAGCTGAGCGCGCGCCGGACGCACCGCCAAGTACATGCCGCACCGGAGACCACACCAGTCACATTAGTAATCGTGAGGCGACTGCCAGTCGATTGCAAGATGCGATATCGCCGGCGATATCAAGCCACGCAGGGCATATCGACAATTCCGCCCGTCAGACGGCATGCCATTGCGCCAGTTGGGCTTTGAACCCGCGCCGGCCCCTCCCCCAAGTTGTGGGCATCGGTGCGGAATAGGGTCCGGGTGCGCGACGTTGAGCACGAGGAAGTAACCATCAGGCGGAGGCGATGCATGAAAATCGGGATCGTCGGAGCAGGTCAGATTGGCGGCACGCTGGTCCGTCGACTGCGCGAACTGGGTCACGTGGTGAACGTGTCGAACTCGCGCTCTCCCGAGACGCTCGCAGATCTCGCGAACGAAACCGGCGCGACGGCGGTGTGGGCCAAGGACGCCGCAGCTGATGCCGATCTCGTAGTCGTGAGCATTCCGCAGAAGAATGTCCCCGACCTCGCTGCCGGAATTGTCGATGCCCGCAAGCCAGGTGCACCCGTGATCGAGACCAACAACTACTACCCTCAGCAGCGCGACGGTGAGATCGTGGCGATCGAGGATGGTCAGGTCGAGAGTGCGTGGGTCGCGGAACAGATCGGCGCACCGGTGTACAAGGTGTTCAACGGAATCTGGTGGAAGCACCTGCTGGAGAGCGGAAAGCCCGGCGGCACAGCAAACCGCATCGCACTCCCGGTCGCTGGTGCGGATGGACCGGGCCGTGAACTGGTCCACGACATCGTCGAACAACTCGGATTCGACCCGATCGATGCCGGCCCGATTTCCGAATCGTGGCGCCAGCAGCCCGGAACACCGGTGTACGGCAAGGATTTCGACGCGGACAAGACACGTACCGCGCTCGCCGAGGCGACGCCCGATCGCACGTCTGAATGGAGCGCGCGCACAGCGTGATTCGGTTCCGGTACCGCGGCTAGAAGCCCGACCACGCCGGGTCTCTGCCAATGAACCCGACCAGCCGGGTCACTGGGTCGGCGTCGTTGTCGACCTCGATAGGCGGTCCGTACTGTCCGGATGAGCGCAGCAGGTCCTCGATTTCAGTCATACCGGCGAGCAGATGGGCGGCGAATTCGGGTTCCAGCCCGGACTTTCGGCCGTTAGAAGTGGCCAGATCCCAGGTGTGCATGTACACATCGGCGGTGTAGAACCGGTCGACGGCGTCGGCGAGCCGGTGATCACCCGCCATCGGATGGCTGAAGTCGTCATCGGCGACCTCGCTGTCGAGCAGCGCTTGCACCCCATCGGTGTGTGCCAGCCAGGCGGCGAGCGGATCGTCTTCGATGGGCGGTCCGGCAGGTAGCGCCACGCCACCCGCGCTGAGGAACTCGGTGAACCAGCCGACCAGATGCGCGACGATATCGCGCGCAACCCAGTCGTTCACCGGCGTCGGAGCTGCCCAATCCAGCACTGCCGAAGCATGTTCAGTGAACCTGCCGGCAACGGCGCGGTGCCGGTCGGCGGGCGTGAGCTCGTTGAGTGCCACCATGGCGGTCAGAGTCCGCCGACCAGTTTGTCGAGCTTGGCGTAGCCCTGGTCGACGCCGGTCTCCATTCCGGAGGCCAGCCAGGCGTCCCGTCCCTCGAAGCTGTCCACCAACGATTGTGCGTGCAGCCGGCTACGGCCGTCGCCGAGATCTTCGAACCACAACGTCTCAAGGGCGACGTCGTCGGGCATACCCTCGAAGGTGAAGGTCTGCACGATCTTGTCCTCGGCAACGGTGTGAAAGCAGCCGCGGAAGCCGAATTCTTCGCCGTCGCGGGCCGCGATATAACGCCAGCTGCCGCCGTTTCGTGCGTCCCACTCCAGGACCTTGGTGTCCATACCGTCGGGTCCAACCCAGCGGGCGAACAACTCCGGGTCCGTGTGTGCCTTCATCAATTGTGCAGGCGTGGCATGGAAATCGCGGATTATCCGGATGAGCGGAATATCCTTATCGGCCTCGATGATGGCACTCACTGTGGTCATGATGCCCTGCCCTTTCGTCGCGGTTTCGCTTCCGTATCGTTCATCTCTGCCAGCACGCCATCCAAACGCCGATAGCGCTGTTCGGCCTGTCGTTGGTAACGCTCGATCCACTTCGTCATCAGATCGAGGATCTGCGCTTCCAAATGCACCGGCCGCGTCTGTGCCGCGCGGCCCCGGCTGACCAGTCCCGCGTCCTCCAGCACTTTGAGGTGCTTCGAGACCGCTTGCATGCTGACGTCGTAGGGTTCGGCGAGCTGACTGACCGTGGCATCGCCCGTCGTCAGCCGGGTGATGATGTCCCGTCGGAGCGGATCACCAAGCGCCGCAAAAACTTTCGACAATTGATCGGCCATGCGCACCTCAACTGTTTGGTTGAGTACGAGTGTGTACTCCCGCGCCAGCGTTGTCAACCCATAGGTTGAATACGCGGCAACGTGGGGCAGACATGCATCGGTATGCAACAGTCCCGAGCCGAGCGGCACCTCGGCCGACACCGGTGACACGTTCACGTCGCTGCACCAGTTCCGCGATTACTCACATGTAGAACGCGTAGCGGGGTGCTGGACGATCGTTGTCGCTGAGGTGCTTGAGGATGCTGCCGATCGCATCCGCTGTCCGCACGGTGATCGGCAGTCTGCCGTCGAGTTGGGTGGCGTTCCAGTTCATTTTTGTCAGAGCCAGAAGCTCAGCGGCAATTCGTTCGGCGCTCGAGTCGACATCGACGAGGCGGAACGGAAGCGCGTTCGGAACGTACATCCCCGGGTACGTCTTGTAAAACGGCACCGCGCCTCGCGTGTAGAGGATGTGCCTTGTGTCCGTCAGCGAGAGCATTGTCCCCCGCAGCGGCGGCTGCTCACCCATACGGAACAGCCGCGTTGACTCCTCCCTGGGCATCCATATGAGCTCCAGCTGGTCGAGGCGCTCCGATTCGGCTGCAGCTTGGAAACCCTCTAACTCCCCAGGTGTAAACGAAGACGTCTTGTGCAGCATCACGCGTGCGGGCAGGGTCC
>JAVROG010000465.1:0-15284 GCA_032162865.1 Mycobacterium sp.
GTGACCAGCCGGGCGCCGTTGTCGATGTCGACAATGGTGACCTGTTCGCCTTCGAGCAGGTCGGCGGCATCCATCAGATCGGCGTCGATGGTCACCGATCCGACGTAGTGCAAGTCGGCCTGGGTGACGGTGGCGCGGTGGATCTTCGACTTCAGCATCGTGCGTAACATCAGTTCCTCCATTGTGATTGGGCTTGTTCGTCCGGCCCAGAGGTGCCGGCGAAATTACCGATTTGGATTGCGACGTTGTCCAACAGTCTGGTGCTGCCGAGCCGGGCGGCAATCAGCAGCCGGCCCAAGCCATTGATGCCATCGATGCCATCGATGCCATTGAAACCGTGGTCGGGCAATGGCCCTAGCTCGGTATCGCGCAGTTGCAGGTAATCGACCACCAGGCCGGGCGTGGCGTCGAGCACCGCGCGGGCCGCGTCCAGGGCTGCTTGCACCCCGTGGGTCGCCGCGTGTGCACCGGCCGTCAGCGCCGCCGAAAGTGCCACCGCCAGTTCGCGTTGCTGCGCATCGAGGTAGCGGTTGCGCGACGACATCGCCAGCCCGTCGGCTTCCCGGACCGTCGGCACACCCACCACGTGGGTGTCCACATTCAGGTCGGAAACCATCTGCCTGATCATCACCAGCTGCTGATAGTCCTTTTCACCGAAGAACACCCGGTCCGGACGCACAATCTGCAGCAGTTTGAGCACGACGGTCAACACGCCCGCGAAATGTGTTGGTCGCGCACTACCTTCGAGTTCCGCGGCCAGTGGCCCGGGCTGCACGGTGGTGCGCAGGCCGTCGGGATACATCGCCGTAGCGGAAGGTGTGAAGGCGATCTCCACACCTTCGGCCCGCAGTAGGGCGAGATCGTTGTCGAGGGTGCGGGGGTAGGCGTCGAGATCTTCGCCCGCGCCGAATTGCAGCGGGTTGACGAAGATCGAGACCACGACCACCGAGCCGGGCACCCGCTTGGCGGCGCGCACGAGGGTCAGATGCCCGTCGTGCAACGCACCCATGGTAGGCACCAACATCACCCGCCGACCGATGTGCCGCAGCGCACGGCTGACCTCGGTGATCTGCTTCGGCACCGGGTAGACATTGAGTTCGCCGGGCTTGAATGCCGGCGGCTTGGTAACCGTCACCGCGCCAGCACCTCAACGACATCCTGGGGAGCGCGGGCGCGCCGCGCGGTCCGCAGCGCGATCACTCGATATGCCTGAGCGAGTTCGGGGTCGGCCTCCTCGAGCGCGCGCAGATGCCCGGCGACCGCAGCCGCGTCACCGCGGGCGACCGGCCCGGTGAGTGCAGCCTGACCACGTTGCAAGGTGTTTTCCAATGCGGCTCGGGCAAGCGGTCCGACGATGCGCTCAGCGATCCCGCCCGGTTGGTTGTCGACAGGTTGTTGTCCAAGCAGTTCGTCGCCCCGTACCGCGGCCCGCAACGCCTCCAGCGCGTCGGCCAGCACGGTCACCAGATGGTTGGATGCGTGGGCCAACGCGGCGTGATAGAGGACGCGGGCATCCTCGCGCACACAGAACGGCTCCCCGCCCATTTCCAGCACCAACGACTGGCCGACGGCATAGCCGACCTCGTCGGCCGCGGTGACGCCGAAACAGGTGTCCGCCAGTCGGGCGATGTCCTCGTCGGAGCCGGTGAACGTCATGGCCGGGTGAATCGCCAGCGGGATACAGCCTTGCTGGGTCAGTGGTGCCAGCACGGCGATCCCGTTGGCGCCGGATGTGTGCGCCACGATCATGCCTGGCCGCACCGCAGAGGTGGCGGCCAATCCGGACACGAGACCGGCCAGTTCGCTGTCGGTGACCGCCAACAACAGCAGCTCAGCGCCGGCGGCGACGTCCGGCGGCGGGAGCACCGGGGTATCGGGCAGGCGTCGCTGCGCCCGCTGCAGGGATGCATGGGAAATGGCGCTGCACGCCACCACCACGTGGTCGGCGCGCTCCAGCGCAACCCCGAGCGCGGTGCCGACCCGGCCGGCGGAAATGATCCCTACCTTGAGCCTGGCCGGGCGCAAACCGTCGAACTGCACCATCGCAGACGACCTCACATGTTTATTCGTTCGTTCCAGTCCCTGATTTCGGGTACCGGACGGTCCACTAAGACTCTAGTCGATTAATTCGACCAGACCCAGCTCAGTTGTCGCGCCGGCGACGTCGCCCGCCGCCGCTCGGTTGGACCTGTAACCGCGCCAACAGGTCGGCGACCGTCTGACCACCGCTCTGCGGATCGGCCTCGTGCGCCGCCCCGTCGATCTCCTCGGCACTGCGATGTCGGGGCGCGGGCAGCGGCGGGGGCGGTGCGGCAAGCCGAGGTGGCGGGGCCGCGGCGGGCTGCTCGACAGGCGGCGGTGGGGCCTGCGCCGATCCCGGATCCGTGGGGCGCGAAAGTCTGCTGACCCCGTAGTCGCGATACTCCGCGGAATGGCGCGACCGCGAGCGGCGGCCGCCGTAATCGGGGGGCACGTCGTTGTGAGATTCCACACCGTTCTGAGATTCCACACCGTTTTGAGGTTCGCCACCGACGGCAGCGAAGCGGTTGCCGCCCTCGTCCTCCACGCCGGAATCCCGATAGCGCCTTCTGCGGCCTGACGGCTGTGCCGGCGCTGCGGGTACCCAGTTGCTGCCCGGCGCTCCGGGCGGCAACCACTGGCCGTCGGCGACCTGCGGCTGCCAGGCCGCTGGCTGAGGTTGCGGTTCCGGCTGAGGTTGCGGTTCCGGCTGAGGCTGTGGCTGCGGTTCCGGCTGAGGCGGCGGTTCCGGCTGGAACTGTGGTTGCGGCTGGAACTGCGGCGCCCAGGCCGGCGGCGGCGGACCCGACGGCGGCGGCGGCGGGGGCGGGGGGCGATGACGCGGCCCGGACGGCGACACCGGCTGCGCAGGGGGCGCGTAGTGCCGAACGGGTACCGGCTGCCGCGGCGGTAACAGCGGTTCTTCCGGCACATCGATGATCGCGACCTCTTCGGCGCGGGTGCGGGGGTCCCTGAGAGGTTCGGGGTCCTGGCGGACCGCCGTGACCCGGTCGCTGGACACCCAGTCGGCGGGCGGGTTCTCACCGTTCTGGACAGCGTTGGGAGCCCGGTCCGTCAACGCGCGCCCGGTATCTCTGGCGAGCGTCTCGAGCGCCGGGCGTTGCTCGAAGTCCGCGTCGAACAGGATCTCCAGGTTGGTGCGCAACGCAGACAGTTCCGCCCGCAGCGCCGCGATCTCGTCGGCGGCCTGTGCCCGCAACTCAACGGCCAGCTCCCGACGTAGCTGCGACTCCACCGACAGCTCGTATTCGCGACGCGCCGAGATTTCGCGGTCCAACTGCAGGTCGTAGACCAGCTTCATATCCCGCGCCCGGGCCTGGTCCGCCTCGGCCTGTCGCCGGTACAACACGGACACAAAAGCGCCGGCGACGGCGGCCCACAACGCCAGGATCACTGCGAGCTTGAGAAGTTCCACGCGATCGGTGAAAACCAGTGCGGAACTGGCCGCAATAGCCAGGACCAGCAACGTCGTCAAGAGCACCCACCCCGGCCTGCGGCCGCCGCGCCGGGGGCGGGCGCCGCGGGACAGAACGGTCATGGCCCCTGACTGTACCCGGGCGAGGTCACTCAGCGTGTCGCGCCAGACCGGCGATTCTCCCGCCGGGTTACTTGGCGGCTAGGTTTCGGCACCCTCGCCGCGCTCAGCCGGATCCTGTGGCGGGGACTTGCAGCAATGCTGCAGCCAGAGTGCGGCAACAACCAGCGCAAGCGCACTGACGGCGGCTACAGCGGTGCCGGAGGTGTCCTCGGCCGCCGCCCGCATCCACGACCGCCGCGGCAGGCAGTACACCAGCACCCCGAGCCACCAACCCAGCACCAGCGCACCCACCCAGGCCGAGGCCTTGGCCACCACCAGGCTGCGTGCCACGGCGAGTGGGTGCAGCCAACCGGGTCCATCGCCGATCTCGCCGTCGTTGATCTTCGCGCGCACGTTGCGGGCCCACAGCGCTTCGGCGACGGCGACCACCAGCAGCGAGGCCCCACTCCACACCGTGATCGGTGGGAACGACCGGTACAGCACGGTGATCAACAGGTAGCCCACCACCGTGGCGCCGAGCACCACGGCCGTCAGATCTCGTTTGCGGGTGGGCCCCATCACGTGTCCAGCGTCAGTGAGGTCAGGCGCACACCCGCACGCTCGGCGGGCTCCAGCTCGGCCAGCAGTTCGGTGACGGGTCGCGGACCCTCGGCGAGCGTCAATTCGGCGGCTGGGTCGGCGTCCAGCCACGGCACCAGCACGAATGCCCGTTGGTGGGCCCGCGGGTGCGGCAGTGTCAGGTCACTCTCGTTGAGAATGACCTCGCCTTGGTTCCGGTAACAGGCGACCAGGTCGACATCGAGAGTGCGGGGGCCCCAGCGCAGTTCACGTACCCGCTGCGCTGCCTGTTCGAATTCCTGGGTTCGGCGGAGCCAGGCGTAGGCGTCGCGGTCAGGATCGTCGGCGATCACCACGGCATTGAGGAACGGCTCCTGCTCCACACCGCCCCACGGGGCCGTCTCATACACGGCGGACACCGCAACTACCGCACCGTCGAGTCCGTCGAGAACCGACTGTAACCGGACCAGTCGGTCACCCAGGTTCGAGCCGATGGACAGCACCACGCGGGTCATGAGCGCCGCTCCTCATCGCTCTTTTGTCCCCCGCAAGCGGGTGGGGGTACCTCCCACCTGTGGGGGCGTGCCCCCACTGCATCGTCGGCGGCGCGAGTCATACCGCCCCGCCTGCCGGGATCACCGCACCTCGACCACCGCGACGGGACCGCCGAGTCACCACCGCCACGTCATCGAACCCTTGGGAGATGGGCGCCTGTGGCTTGTGCAGGGTCACTTCGACGGCGTGCAGTCGCTCGTCCTTGATCACCTCGTCGGCGATGTTCGCCCCGACGGTCTCGATCAGGTTCCGCGGCGTCCCACCGACGATGTCGGCAGCCAACTGGGCCAGCGCGGCGTAGTCATAGGTGTCCGCCAAGTCATCGCTGGCTGCGGCTTGCGCAAGGTCCATCCACAGCGTGATATCGACGACGAAATCCTGCCCATTGAGCCGCTCATGTTCGAACACGCCGTGGTGACCACGAACTGTCAACCCGCGCAACTCGATTCGGTCAGCCATTGCGTCCTTTCGCGCCCTGCCATGCTCCCACGACCTTGAGGGCATCGACCGACCCGCGCACGTCGTGCACCCGCACGCCCCAGGCTCCGTTCAGGGCCGCCAATGCAGAAATCACCGCCGTCGCCGTCTCTCGGCCGGCCGGCGGGCGGGCCGTGCCGTCCGGCCCGGTCAGCAACGTACCGAGAAAGCGTTTGCGCGACGCTCCCAGCAACACCGGGACCCCGGTGGCCACCAACTCGGGCAAGCCATCCAGCAGCGCCCAATTATGTTGGCCCGTCTTGGCGAATCCCAGCCCGGGGTCGATGATCAGCTTGGCGGGGTCCACGCCCGCCGCCACTGCGTCGGCCACGCTGGCGAGCAGGTCGGCACGCACCTCGGCGACCACGTCGCGGTAATGCGGTGCCTGATGCGGACTGTCCGCCGACACCGGCCGCCAGTGCATCAACACCCAAGGCACTCCCGCGTCGGCCACCAATGGCGCCATGGCCGGGTCGGCCCGTCCACCGGACACGTCGTTGACGATATGCGCGCCGTTCTCCAGCGCTTCCTGGGCAACTCGCGCGTGCATGGTGTCAATGCTCACGGTAATCTTCTGTGCCGCAAGCTCTTTGACAACAGGTATGACGCGGGCTGCTTCGACTTCAGGGTCCACCCGAGTGGCGCCGGGCCGAGTCGATTCGCCGCCTACGTCGACGATATCCGCACCTTCGGCGGCCAAAGCCAGGCCGTGCTCGACAGCGCCATCGGCATCGAGATAGCGCCCGCCGTCAGAGAACGAGTCGGCAGTGACGTTGAGCACCCCCATAACCCGCATGGGCGCCAAACTCACTTGCGCAGAATGAGATCGAGCGCTTCGGCTCGGGAGGCGGCGTCGGTCTTGAACTGACCCCGCACCGCCGACGTCGTCGTCACGGCACCGGGCTTGCGCACCCCACGCATCGCCATGCACAGGTGCTCGGCCTCCACCACCACGATCACCCCGAGCGGATTCAGTCTCTGCACCATCGCGTCGGCGATCTGGCTGGTGAGCCGCTCCTGCACCTGCGGGCGCTTGGCGTAAAGGTCAACCAGCCGAGCGATTTTCGACAGACCGGTCACCCTGCCGTCCGCACCCGGGATGTAGCCGACGTGCGCCGCGCCGTGGAAGGCAACCAGATGGTGTTCGCAGGTGGAGTACATCGGGATCTCTTTGACAATCACCAGTTCGTTGTGATCTTCGTCGAACATCGTGCTCAGCACCGAGGCCGGATCGGTGTAGAGCCCGGCGAAGATCTCCCGATAGGCCCTGACGACGCGAGCCGGAGTGTCCCGCAAACCTTCTCGCTCGGGATCTTCGCCCAGCGCCACGAGCAGTTCACGAACGGCGGCCTCGGCGCGTAATTGGTCGAACGCCTGAGCCCCGTCACTTTTGGAATCCAGCTGCGTCATCCAAGCCTCCAAGAATCAGCCGTTTGCCGGCGGGTTGGACCGAGTCACATCCTTGTCGTGCTGATCGGCGGACTGATCGGAATCGGACTCGTCGGTATCCGGGCTGGGATAACTTGATGCGGATTCTGGTTCGTTCGACGGCCGTGGCGGCCATCCGGGCGCGTGCCAGCCGGCGGGGGCGCCATAGTCGGGCTGAGTGGAGCCGTGGGAGCCATTAGTGCCATTACCGCCAGTGCCTGCTGATTCCCCTTTGGCGTCGTCAGCGGCTTGGCTTGCGCGTGCGATGGCAACCTTGAACGCCGGCTCGGGCACCGGCTGCGGCCAGGGCTCGCCACGTTCGATCGCCAACTCGCCGGGCGTCTTGATCGGCGGCTTGTCCGACGGGATGCGGCCACCGAAGTCGTCAAACATCGTGAGTCTTGGACGTTTTTCGACGTCTTCGAAGATCGCCTGCAACTCCGGACGGTGCAGGGTTTCCTTTTCCAGCAGCTCACCGGCCAGGGTGTCCAGCACGTCGCGGTACTCGGTGAGAATCTCCCAGGCTTCGGTGTGGGCGGCCTCGATGAGCTTGCGGACCTCGTCGTCGATGTCGCGGGCGACCTCGTGGGAGTAATCGGCCTGATTCCCCATGGTCCGACCCAGGAACGGGTCACCGTGCTCGGTGCCGTATTTGACCGCGCCGAGCTTGGAGCTCATGCCGTACTCGGTGACCATCGCCCGCGCGATCTTCGTGGCCTGCTCGATGTCGGACACCGCACCGGTGGTCGGCTCACGGAAGACCAGTTCCTCGGCGGCGCGCCCACCCATCGCGAACACCAGCTGGGCGATCATCTCGGAGCGGGTCCGCAGGCCCTTGTCGTCCTCGGGTACCGCCACCGCGTGCCCGCCGGTCCGTCCCCGCGCCAGGATCGTCACCTTGTAGACGGGGTCGATATCCGGCATCGCCCAGGCCGCCAGGGTGTGCCCGCCTTCGTGGTAGGCGGTGATCTTCTTTTCGTGCTCGCTGATGATCCGGCCCTTACGGCGCGGACCCCCGATCACCCGGTCCACCGCTTCTTCCAGCGCGGGACCAGTGATGACGGTGCCGTTCTCCCGGGCTGTCAACAGCGCCGACTCGTTGATGACGTTGGCCAGGTCGGCGCCGGTCATGCCGACGGTCCGCTTGGCCAGCCCATCGAGATCGGCGTCCGGGGCGATCGGCTTGCCCTTGGAATGGACCCGCAGCACCGCACGGCGGCCGGCCAGGTCCGGGTTGGACACCGGGATCTGCCGGTCGAAGCGACCGGGCCGCAGCAGCGCCGGGTCCAGGATGTCGGGTCGGTTGGTCGCCGCGATCAGGATGACGCCGGCGCGATCGCCGAAGCCGTCCATCTCGACCAGCAGCTGGTTCAGGGTCTGTTCGCGCTCGTCGTGGCCACCGCCGAGCCCGGCGCCGCGCTGGCGGCCCACCGCGTCGATCTCGTCGACGAAGATGATGCACGGGCAGTTTTGTTTCGCCTGCTCGAAAAGGTCACGCACGCGCGAGGCGCCGACGCCGACGAACATCTCGACGAAATCGGAGCCGGAGATGGTGAAGAACGGCACGCCCGCTTCTCCCGCCACGGCCCGAGCCAGCAGCGTCTTACCGGTGCCCGGCGGCCCGTAGAGCAGCACACCCTTTGGGATCTTGGCGCCGAGGGCTTGATACCTGGACGGGTTCTGCAGGAAATCCTTGATCTCGTACAGCTCTTCGACGGCCTCGTCGACGCCGGCGACGTCGGCAAAGGTGGTCTTGGGCATGTCCTTGGACAACTGCTTGGCGCGCGACTTGCCGAAGCCGAAGCCCATCCGGGCGCCGCCCTGCATGCGGGAGAACATCACGAACAGTCCCACCAGCAGCAACAGCGGCAGCACGTACACCAGGAGCTCGCCCACCAGGCTGCCTTCGTTGACGACCGTGGCGACCTTCGCGTTCTTGGCGTTCAGCGCATTGAACAGGTCGACGCCGTAGCCGGTGGGGAACTTGGTGATGATCTTGTCGGAGTTTTCGGTGTCGTTGTTGCCCTTCTTCAGGGTCAACCGCACTTGCTGTTCGCGGTCGTCGATCTGCGCGCTCTTGACGTTGTCACTATTGATCTGTGACATCGCCACCGAGGTGTCGACGGGCTTGTAACCGCGGGTGTCGTCGCTGAAGTAAAAGAACGACCAACCGAGCAGCACCAGTACGGCAACCGCCGTGACGGTGCGGATCACGTTTCTTCGGTTCATCAACATCGGCCGAGTCGGCCAGGTCCTTCCCGGTACTCGCAGCTAGAACTGTCCAGGTTACCGCTAGACCAACGTGTGGCAGTTCCCGCGCCACTTCGGAGCGATCACAAGCGCGGCGGAGCCGGGCGCAGCGGGTCGCGACAATCAGGAAAGCAGCGATCGCAAGCGCGGCGGAGCCGGGCGCAGCGGGTCGCGACAATCAGCAAGCGACTTATCCGTAGTAACGCGCCTCAACCACGTTGCCGTCCGGATCAGCGAAGTAATAAGCCTGCGGGGCCCACCCCTGGGCTCCAAAAGAATTGTTCAGCCGCGAGCTGGTATCCACTCCCTCGTCCTGCAGTCGGCGATCCAGTTCGTCATACTCCGACTTCGCCATGGTGATGCAAACGTGATTGACCCGATGCCCTGCACTTCCCTGAACCTTGGTCATCGAGTCGGTGAAGGAGGCACCTTCCGATGCCATCAGGTCGATGATGGAGTCCTCGCTGATCCGTACGCTCGGAAACGGTGCCTGCCCGGCCTCGTACTCCTCGAACCGGACCGGCGCCAGTCCCACGACCCTGGTGTAGAAGTCCATTGCTGCGCGCACGTCTTTGGTCCACAGCACCACATGGTCGAGCCGCATGGATCACCATCATGCCGGGTCACTCGCGATATGTACCGGCGAGCCCTGCTCAACCCTAATCAGCCCTTCTCAGCCGGATGCCGTTGTGATTTGGTGAGACGATGGGCCTCTCTACCGAACGGTTAGTTGACACCAATGGTGTTCGACTGCGGGTCGTCGAGGCCGGGGACCGCGGCGCGCCCGTGGTCGTGCTCTGCCACGGATTTCCGGAACTGGCCTACTCCTGGCGACACCAGGTTCCCGTCTTGGCCGAAGCCGGCTACCACGTGCTGGCTCCTGATCAGCGGGGTTACGGCGGCTCGTCGCGACCGGAGGCGATCGAGGCCTACGACATTCACCAGTTGACCGCCGACATCGTGGGTGTGCTCGACGACGTCGGAGCCGAGCGCGCGGTGTGGGTGGGCCACGACTGGGGGGCCGTTGTGGTGTGGAATGCGCCGCTGCTGCACCCCGACCGCGTCGCGGCGGTCAGCGCGCTGAGCGTTCCACCGCTGCCGCGCGCACAGCAGCAACCCATGAAGGCGTTCCGCGGCACGTTCGGCGAAAACTTTTTCTACATTCTCTATTTCCAGGAGCCAGGTGTCGCCGACGCCGAACTCAACGGCGACCCGGCCCGCACCATGCGTCGCATGATGGGTGGTTTACAACTGACCGGAGATCAGAGTGCGGCGTTGCGCATGGTGGCTCCGGGGCCAGAAGGGTTTATAGACCGGCTTCCGGAGCCGGCGGCACACCCCGACTGGATCACCCAGGACGAACTCGACCACTACATCAGCGAATTCACCCGCACCGGATTCACCGGCGGCCTGAATTGGTACCGCAATATGGATCGCAACTGGGAGACCACGCCGGCGTTGGACGGCGCGATGATCGCGGTGCCCTGCCTATTCATCGGTGGCACAGCCGATCCCGTGTTGGCATTCACCCGGCGCGACCGGGCTGGACAGGTGATCTCCGGCCCCTACCGTGAGGTGATGATCGACGGTGCCGGACACTGGCTGCAGCAGGAGCGCCCCGCCGAAGTGAACTCTGCCTTATTAGAATTTCTCAAAGGAGTGGAATGGTGAGCGCACCAATGCGATTCGGCGTTTTTATCACGCCTTTTCATCCGACCGGCCAATCCCCCACGGTTGCGTTGGAATACGACATGGAACGGGTCGTGGCGCTGGATCGGCTCGGCTACGACGAGGCATGGTTCGGCGAACACCATTCCGGCGGTTACGAACTCATCGCCTGTCCCGAGGTATTCATCGCGGCGGCGGCCGAAAGGACCAAGCACATCAGGCTGGGCACCGGCGTGGTCTCGCTGCCCTACCACCATCCGCTGATGGTGGCCGACCGTTGGGTATTGCTGGATCACTTGACCCGGGGTCGCGTGATGTTCGGCACCGGCCCCGGAGCACTGCCCTCGGACGCATACATGATGGGCATCGACCCGATCGACCAAAGGCGGATGATGCAGGAGTCTCTGGAGGCGATCCTGGCCCTGTTCCGCGCGGCGCCCGATGAGCGCATCGACCGCCACACCGAATGGTTCACCCTGCGGGATGCCCAATTGCATATCCGCCCCTACACGTGGCCCTACCCCGAAATCTCCACCGCGGCAATGATTTCGCCGTCGGGACCGCGGCTGGCAGGCGCGCTCGGCACGTCGCTGCTATCGCTGTCGATGTCGGTTCCCGGGGGCTACGCGGCGCTGGAGAACACGTGGGAAGTGGTGCGCGAACAGGCCGCCAAAGTCGGGCGGGACGAGCCGAAGCGTAACGACTGGCGGGTCTTGAGCATCATGCACATCGCCGACACCCGCGACCAGGCGATCGAGGACTGTACCTACGGACTGATGGATTTCGCCAAGTACTTTGGCGCCGCCGGGTTCGTTCCGCTGTCCAACACCGTCGACGGCACGCAATCACCTCGTGAGTATGTCGCAGACTATGCATCCCAGGGGAATTGCTGTATCGGCACGCCCGAAGACGCGATTGCCCACATCGAAGATCTGCTCGAGCGCTCAGGTGGTTTCGGGACATTGTTGCTGCTGGGCCATGACTGGGCGTCACCGCAAGCGACTTTTCACTCCTACGATCTGTTCGCCCGCAAGGTGATTCCACACTTCAAGGGGCAGCTCGAGGCGCCGCGGGCATCTCATGAATGGGCCAAGGACAAGCGCGAGGAGCTGATCGGGCGCGCGGGTCAGGCCATAGTGCAGTCCATCACCGCGCACGTCGCCGAACACGACGGGGCAGCCAACTGATGCGTGCGTCGGTATTGCGCGACGGACGGATGGTCTACCGCGACGACGTGCCTGACCCGGTGCCTGGGCCCGGACAGGTGCTGGTTGCGGTGCGCGCGTGCGGAATCTGCGGTTCTGACCTGCATTTCGCTGCACATGGCGGCAAAGTGCTGGAGATGAGTAGGCAGGTCTCGGGCGGTTCGGGCCAGATGGACGTCGATCTCGGTCGCGATATCTTCATGGGTCACGAATTCAGTGCCGAAGTGCTCGAAGCGGGACCAGACACCGAGACACACCTGCCGGGGACTCTGGTCACTTCTCTGCCGATATTGTTGTCCGACAAGGGCGTCGAGCCGATCGTACACAGCAACAGCACACTCGGCGGGTATGCCGAGCGGATGCTGCTTTCGGCACCGCTGTTACTGCCCATTCCGAATGGCTTGGATCTCAAGCATGCGGCTCTGACCGAACCGATGGCGGTGGGTTTGCACGCCGTGAACAAGTCCAATATCAAGGCCGATGAGGCGGCGCTGGTGTTGGGCTGCGGTCCGATCGGCATCGCCATCATCGCGGCCCTTCGCGTGCGCGGTGTCGAAAACATTGTGGCATCCGACTTTTCATCCAAGCGTCGCGAACTCGCTGCCATCATGGGTGCACACCAGACCGTCGACCCGGCGCAGGGCTCGCCCTTCGGCAGCGTCAAAGCGGTGGTGGTCTTCGAGGCGGTGGGCGTGCCGGGAATCATCGACGACGTGCTGCGCAGGGCCCGGCGCGGAACCCGGTTGGTGGTCGCCGGGGTATGCATGGAACCCGATACGATCCATCCGTTCTTCGCCACCGCCAAAGAGATCAATGTGCAGTTCTCACTGGCCTACGACATGGAGGAATTCGGCGCCTCGTTGCGCGCGATCGCCGAGGGCGAGATCGACGTCAGCCCCCTGATCACCGGCGAAGTCGGCCTGGACGGCGTGGGCATGGCGTTCGACGATCTGGCGGATCCCCAACTGCACTGCAAAATTTTGGTCACCCCGTAACGGATCGCGGCGGCGGTCAAAAAGGTGACCGCCGCCGCGCTCCCGTTCTCGCGCTGCCAGACAAGGTCGATCCCGCGATCAGCCCCCAGAAGGCGGCTGGACGACCATGGTGGGCTTGAACCCATATCGGGGAGCGGCGAAGTTCGCCACACCGCGACCAGCGCCGGCGCCGGGCATCATCGGCAACCCGCCGAATGCGGCGGTGGCGGGTTCGGCGGATACCGCACCGGCAGCGCCGTGCAGAGCCACCGTGATGGGGTTTGCCGCCGGAGTGCTGATCCAGCTGGCCGGAACCGATACTGCGCCGACCTTCGCCGCGTTACCGATGCCCCCCGCAATCCCGCCGAGGGCATTGCCGAAGCCACTGCCGAAGGTGGGAGCGACAGCCGCTGCCGCTCCCTCAGCGGCCTTCGCGGCGCCCTCAGCGGCCTTGCCAAATGCGGGGAAGGCGCTGTGAAACAGACCGTCGATGTCCTTCATCGCAGTGGTGCTGAGTCGGAACGGAGAAACCAACCTGATGTAGGAGTCGAAGCCGCTGCTGCCGTCTATCGTCTGCGAGCCGGTGATGCCCTCCATCACGTCGCCGATGAACCCGTTGAGCACCACCCCGTCGCCGTTGGAGTTGAACGTTGTACCGGTCAGACCGAGCAACGCCTGGGGGTTGGTGAACCCGGGATTCTCGTTGGTCACGCCGGCCATTTGAAACAGCGCTTTGGGGATCTCATACAGCCCCGACTGGGTGATGGAGGTGTGGGCCGCGGTGAAGGCCGCATTGATCTGTTGACCGAGCCCGGATAGGGCGCTGGCAATGGACTGCGGAGTGAAGTCGGGCACCGCCGCCGCCTGCGCCGACGCACCCGAATAGCTGTACATTGCTGACGCGTCCTGCGCCCACATTTCGCCGTACAGCGCCTCGGTGGCCGCGATGGCGGCGGTGTTCTGGCCCAAGAAGTTCGTCGCGAGCAACGCCCCCAGCAGCGCCCGGTTGGCCGCGATCTCCGGCGGCGGCACCGTCGCCATAAACGCCGCTTCGTAGGCACTCGCGGCGGCCACGGCCTGTGACCCGGTCTGCTGAGCCGCCTCGGCGGCGTTGCTGAGCCAAGCGATCTGGGGCGCGACCGCACCCGCCATCGCCGCCGACGACGGACCCTGCCAGGGTCCGTCGGTCAGCCCGGTAAGCACCGTCAGCCAAGAGGACGAGGTGCTTTGCAACTCGCCGGCCAGCGCCTCCCAGGCAGCCGCGGCGGCCAGCATCGGCCCCGACCCCGGCCCGGCATACATCAGCGCCGAATTGATCTCCGGCGGTAACTGAGCGAAATCCACTTCTTTATTCCCCTCAACTAGCCGATGTCAGAGGCGTTGGCGGCCTCGGTGGCCGCATAGGAGCCCGCATTGAGGCCCAGCGTGAGCGCCATCTGTTGGTGGATCGTCGCGGCCTGAGCACTGATCTCCTGGTAAATCTTCGCGTGGTTAGCGAACTGCGAGGCGGTCAGCAGGGACACCAAATCAGAGGCGGCGGGGACTACCCCGGTGGTCGGGGTCGCCGCAGCCGCGTTGCCGGCCGCCATTGCCGCGTTGATTGACGCCAGTTCCGTCGCAGCCCCGTCCAGCGCGTCGGGCTCTGCATATACGAGCGACATAAGTCATTCCTCCCTAGAATTTGCACAACAGCTTGCAGCGCGATGCCATCACCGTCCCTCGGCGCTGAAGCGGATCGAAAGACACGTTAAGCGGCACATGTGGGGACATCCCACCTCTCACACAGCCTGTTCATTGGCGGGTAAATAACTATTCATTTGCTGCGGCATATCCCCAGGAAGCCATTTGTTTTAGTATGAGTCATATATGTTTCAAATATGATTTGAGTTCGATATGAATAATCACCGAAAGCATTGCCGAACGCATTGCATTGTGTTTGCAGATTTCGCCTCGGAGCTCATGGCCCGTTTGCCGGGGCAAGCACCCGTCCCCATCGAATTAATAGCGAAACAATCTGTGTACCAACGGATTAGATTTCACTCCAGGCGCGACTCGCGGCACCGGAGGCGGGATCCGGCTGATGGTAAATTTTGGCGTCAATTGGATTTTGCTTTAATACATTTCGAGTACGAAGGCGAAACGCCAAGGTTCGCTCCGAACGCGTCGATCGCAAACCAGCGATTTTCTTGACACGCTAAAATGGTGAGATCGACGTGCGTCACATCTGAGACGGGACACCACATGGTGGCCCAATCGCCTTTGCTGGCGGCTCTTCTAGCCGATACACCTGCGTGGTCTCGGGCCGGGAGATCCCTCGATCATTCGTGTCGACGAGAAGGGTTGGAACATTGCCGGGTCTTCGCATAGGCGTCATGCACAACACGATCAACTCGAAATTCGGTCCCAAGCCATTGATTCAGGCCGACTACCTGACCGGACTCGCCGCAGGCGCCGACTCGTTCTGGGTGGGGATGCCAGACGACGTCGTCGACCAACTGGCCCTGTTCCGCGACAACGGCATGCGTCATCTTGTGGTGGGCAACATGGGGGCGCTTCACCCCAAGCTCACGAAGAGCGCCGCAGCGATGACGC
>JAVROG010000466.1:0-20773 GCA_032162865.1 Mycobacterium sp.
GCCCCGGCTTACGAGCGCGACGTGGCACTCAACTGGCCGCACCGTTATTTCCCGGCGCTGGCGCCCGCGGTCCGGGTCCCGGTGCGGTTCACCCTCGGCGAGCACGACAAGGTGTTCCGATCCGATCCGGACGCGCTGGCCGAGGTCGCTGAGATGTTCACGAGCGCACCCGCTTTCGTGACCGACCTGCATCCCGATGCGGGACACAATCTCAGCCTCGGTCTCAGCGCCACTGGGTACCACCGCAAGCTGTTCACGTTTGCGGACGAGTGTCTGGCGGCACGCTCGACGGATGACTCGGCGGGTGACTCGGCGGATGAGGATGTCGACCGGGAGGCCGGTTGATGCGCGTCGGCTTCATCGGGTTGGGCAGCCAGGGCGCACCGATGGCGCGACGGATCGTCGAAGCCGGCTTCGCGACGACGCTGTGGGCCCGCCGACCCGCGGCCCTCGAACCGTTCGCCGAAACCCCGGCGATCCTCGCCGCGTCACCGGCCGAACTCGCCGCCGAGTGCGATCTGGTCTGCCTCTGCGTTGTCGGTGACGCCGATGTCGAAGAACTCACCTTCGGTGAGAACGGCTTGCTGGCCGGACTGCAGCCGGGCGCGGTGATCGCGGTGCACAGCACGGTACACCCCAACACATGCCGCGATATTGCCGAAAAGGCCAGCACTCAAGGCATTTCGATACTCGATGCACCGGTCAGCGGCGGCGGTCCCGCCGCGGCGGCGGGGCGCCTGCTGGTGATGGTCGGTGGTGATGCCGACGTGGTGGCGCGTTGCCGCCCGGTCTTCGAAACACATTCCGACGCGGTGGTTCACCTCGGCGATCTGGGATCTGGGCAAACCACCAAGCTGCTCAACAACCTGCTGTTCACCGCAAACCTCGGAACGGCGGCCGCCGCCCTCGCCCTGGCCGACAACCTCGGCGTCTCCCCCACCCGGCTCGCCGAAGTCGTCTCCCGCAGCAGCGGGAACAGCTTTGCGCTCAACTCCATTGGCAAAACGGGCGGTCTCGAGCGGCTCGCGGGGCTGGCGGGAACGCTGCTGCAAAAGGACGTCAGGTTGCTGGTGGATCTGGCCGAGCGGGCCTCGGCCTCCGGTGGCGCGGCGCTGGCTGCGGCCGACGCCGCGCTGGCCCAGATGGACGTCGCCAGATGAATGCCGCTCTCCCTTTTCGCCGCGCCCGGAAACCGCTACCGTTAGCGTTACAGTCAGACGTTCAGCTGTAATGGTGTCAGCCCGCAGCTCATCCGCGAGGAGCGTTCAATGACCAAATCGAAGGTCGTCTTCGATCCGTTCTCCCAGGACTTCTTCAATGGCGCCTGGGACACCTACCGACGCATGCAGGAAGAAGCACCGGTCTACTACAGCGAGGAGTACGACTTCTATGCGCTGACCCGCCACCAAGACGTAGCCGCGGGGTTGAAGAATTTCGGACACTATTCGTCGGCCTACGGCATCGACCTCTCGATGGTCCGGAGCAAAAAGCCGCCGCCACAAAAGTCGATCATTTTCATGGACCCGCCCGACCACCGGCACATGCGCAGCTTGCTCAACAAGGTCTTCACGCCGCGTGCCATCCAATCCCAGCGGGAGATGGTCGGCATCAAGATCGACAAGTACCTCAGCAAGGTCGATCGTGAGCGCTTCGATGTGGTGCAGGACTTTTCGGGCCCGTTCCCGGTCGAGGTGATCACGACAATGTTGGGCGTGCCGGAAGAGCACGCCCAGCGGGTGCGGCACCTGATCGACGAGTCGCTACACCGCGAGCCCGGGCAGGTCGAGGCCGGCGAGCAGGGCATGCAGGCCAACATCGAAACCGGGACGTTGTACTACGGACTGCTACAGGAACGCCGCGCCCAACCGCAAGACGACCTGTTCACCAAGCTGATCGAAGCCGAGATCGAGCGTGAGGACGGCCAGATAACCAGGCTGGACGACATCGAGATCGCCGGTTTCGCAACGCTGTTGGGCGGCGCCGGGGCAGAGACGGTGACCAAGTTGGTCGGCAACGCGCCGGTGGTTTTCGCCAAGTTCCCCGGCGAGTGGCAGAAGTTGCTGGACGATCGCAGCAAGATCCCGGCCGCTGTCGAAGAGTTACTGCGCTACGAGGCGCCATCCCAATATCAGGTCCGCTGTTCGACGACAGATGTCGAACTGCACGGGGTCACCATTCCGGCCATGAAACCGGTGTTCCTGATCAACGCCGCAGCCAACCGGGACCCCGACGCCTGGACCGATCCGGACACGTTCAACATCGACCGCGACCGAGCCGAAGCACTGAACCTGTCATTTGGCTACGGGATTCACAGTTGCCTGGGCGCCGCGTTGGCCCGCATGGAGAGCGTGATCGCGTTGGAGAAGCTGCTGGACTTCATGCCGCGCTACGAGGTGGACTGGGAGGGCTGCAACCGCGTCCAGATGCAAAACGTTGCGGGCTGGAAGAACGTGCCGGTAAAGGTGATTGGGTAAGTGGTGTGATGAAGGTCGAAGTGGATTGGGATCTCTGCGAAAGCAATGGCGTGTGCATGGGCATCATCCCGGAGGTGTTCGAACTGGGGGACGACGACATGCTGACCATTCTGCAGCCAGAGGTCACGCCGGAGAACGAGGAACAGATTCGCGACGCCATTCGGCAATGCCCGCGCCAGGCGATCTTTATCAGCGAATAGCGGCCTCGGTGCCGAACGTGCGCTGATGGCGGCGGATTGGCGATTTTTCCGCCCTGACAACACGTTCGGCGATGTACCGGCGATGTACTGCGGTCAGCGCTCTTTAATGGCCTGTTCGGGACAGCATTCGATGGCTTCCCGGGTGGCATCCTCGAATTCCGTTGGTATATCGGATGTTATCGACTCGGCATAGCCGTCGTCGGTCAAGGTGAAGACCTCCGGGCACAGGGTCAAACACATGCCGTGACCGCGGCAGGATTCTTCGTCGACCCAGACCTTCATGCCGGCGTGAACTCCAGATGCAACTCGGTCAACCCCCGCAGGATGTAGGTCGGAACATATTGATAGCGGCGGTCATTCGCCGGACCATGCACACTCTCGTCGACCCGGATGTCCGATGTGCGGTCCAGCAATCGCTCCAGCGCCACCCGGGTTTCGGCGCGCGCCAGCGGTGCGCCGGGGCAGCTGTGGATGCCCCGTCCGAAAGAGATGTGCTGGCGGGCGTTCTTGCGAACCGGGTCGAAGGTGGTGGGGTCTTCGAACCGGCGCGGATCACGGTTGGCGGCGGCCTGCACCACCATCACCGTGGTGCCGGCGGGCAGGTCGACGCCACCGACATTGACCGGCACCCGGTTCATCCGGAAGTCACCCTTGACCGGGCTCTCGTGGCGCAGCGACTCTTCGATGAAATTGGGGATCCGGCTGCGATCCTTCCGTAACTCCGCCTGAATGTCGGGGCGCTCACCCAGAGTCTGCAGCGCGGCACCGAGTAGCCGCACGGTGGTCTCCTGGCCGGCCGAGAAGACGTTGCTGGCGACGCGGGCGACGTCCTCGACTTCGGGAATCGAGCCGTCGGGATAGGTGGCGCTGGCCAGGCCGGTCAGCACGTCGTCGCGGGGCTCACGTCGGCGGTCCTGTATGTAATCGGAGAACAGGCCGTAGAGGAATTCCAGCGGACTGTGTGCAAGTGCCTTCTTGCCGGTGCCGCCGATGCCGCCACCCGAGTGCTCGCGAATGCCCTTGACGAACTTGTCGCGATCTTCCATGGGCACGCCCAGCAGGTCGGCGATGACCAGCAGGGTGAACGGACTGGCGAAGCCCTTGATGAACTCGCCGCGCCCGGGGACCAGGAACGTGTCGAGCGCCTGGTCGGCGAGCGCCCACATGGCGTCCTCGTTCTCCTTGAGGCGCTTGGGAGTGATCAGCCGCATCAACAGGGAGCGGTGGTTGGTGTGAGTAGGCGGGTCCAGGGTCGGCAACTGGTCGCTGAATGGGAGCTCGTCGCGGTGTTGCTCGATCAGTTCGGTGATGTCAGCGTCGCCCAGACCCTCCAAGGGCACCGGAAACCCGGGAAACGGACCGGTCACCGAGATGCATGAGGACCACGTCTCGGCGTCATTCAACACCGCACAGGCCTCTTCCCACCCCGTGATCATGGTGACCCCGTAGTGGTCTTCCTTCGCGACCGGGCACTGCTGGCGCATCGCCTCGTAGTAGGGGTAGGGATCCTCGACAAGCCCCTTGTCACGAAAGAAATCCAATTCGGTGACGTCGTTCACCATCTCTTTAGCTCCGTTCGAATCTCAGCTAGCGAGAATGCGCCTCTCACAGATGAACATTACATTTCCACAGGACGTGCTGAACCGCAACGTGCGGCTCGCCACCGACCAGCGTCAGGCGGGAAGTAGATCGGCAGCGACCGACCGACCGGACATCAGCCCGCTGCGGAAGGATTCGACCGGACCAATCGAGCTCACCCTCGATGCGGCAGCGGCCAGCGCCTTTGCCTTGAACATCTGGGCGGCCGTGCTCAGCTGGTGCTGCACTCGCCCGACGCTGTCGTCCAGTTCGGCCGGCCAGGTCTTGCCCCACAGCGTTACCTCGGTGACGCCATGGTCAAGAGCCTGCAGCACCCCTGCACGTACCCGCGGGTCCGAGCCGAGCAGATCTGCCGCGGCCGCCAGTGCTTGTGGGCGCGGTCGCGTTTCCACCGACGCCAACGCGCTCTCAAGGTCAAGCGTCTTGGCGCCGAGGATGTGCAGCGGTCGATCGTCTGGGTGGTCGGTGAGCAGCACGGTGACGTCCCATCCGGCCATCGCCCGATCGAAAAGCCAGCCACCGGCGAACTTCACGACGTCGACGACGTTGGAAGCGACGACGTCGAGCCGGTATCTCATGTCGGGCTCGACGCCGTCCCCGACGGGGAAAAGTCGCGCGCCAGCGCCTCCGCGTACTCCTTGAAGACCTCGGTTAGCGGGATCGAAGGATCGAGCAGCCATGTCATTTCCATTCCGTGGATAAAGGCGAGAATTTCCACTGCTTTGACGGCGGGGTCTATGTCGGGGCGATACCGGCCGGCGGCCTGACCGCGGCGGATACCCTCGGCGACGATCTCGGTCGCGTCCCGCTGCCGGCTCACCAGTCGGTCGTGCAGCGGTGTGTCGGAGGCGATGTTCTCCGCCAGCAGCACAGTGAACGTGCCCACCAGTTCGGGCGCCCGGTTGAAGCGGTCAGCGACCTGCGCGATCTCGCCGAGCAGATCGCCGAACCGGTCGGAATGCGCATCGTCGTCGCGGTCACGCGCATCCAGCACCGCGTGCAGCAACTGCTCCTTGGATTCGAAGTGATGCAACAGGCCCGCAGGGGTGACCCCCGCTTCGCGGGCGATCTGGGCGAGCGTCGTGTTGCGCCAACCGTTGCGCGACAGGAGCCGGTGCGCCACCACGAGAATCCGCTGTTTGCGGTCCTCGCCCTTGGCGAGAAGCGTCTCATACGGCCGTACGTCGGGCACCGGATTCCTTCTTCACACCGATCGGCAAAACCAACCTAGTGAATACACAGTAGGTTGGTTTCCCGGCCGTGGCAAGGTGCGCGTTCCGGCCCGCGTCAGTTCAGTAATTCGACCAGCGTCGCGTTGGCCGTGCCGCCGCCTTCGCACATGGTTTGCAGCCCGTAGCGGATCCCGTAGTCGCGCATGTGGTGAATCATGCGCGTCATCAGCACCGCCCCGGACGCACCCAATGGATGGCCCAGCGCGATGGCTCCGCCCAGCGGATTAAGCCGGTCCGGGGCCGCACCGGTTTCGGCGAGCCAGGCCAGGGGCACCGGCGCGAAGGCCTCATTCACCTCGAAGACGCCCACCTCGTCAATCCGGACGCCGGATTTGGCCAACACCTTCTCGGTGGCGGGAATCGGGCCGGTCAGCATCAAAATCGGGTCCGCTCCGGTGACGGCGCCGGCGCGATAGCGCACGATCGGCGTCAGGTTCATTTCCAGTGCCAACTCCGAGGTGGTCACCAACAGCGCGGCCGCGCCGTCCGAGATTTGCGACGAGTTGCCGGCGTGGATCACCCCGTCTTCGGTGAAGGCCGGCTTCAATGCGGCGAGTTTCTCGGCAGTGATCCCGCGCCGCACACCCTCGTCCTGGTGCACCAGCCCGGCCTCGTCCTCGGTGAACACCGGGACGATCTGCTCGGTGAAGGCACCCCTGTCCTGGGCCGCGGCGGCCCGCTCATGGGAGAGCGCGGAGTATTCGTCGAGGCGGGTGCGGGAGAATCCCCACTTCGTGGCGATCAGCTCTGCCGACAGGCCCTGGTTGAAGGAGAAATCGTCATACCGGGCAAGGACTTTCGGCCCGTAGGGCATGCCGGTAGCCCGGGCCGCACCGAGCGGAACGCGGCTCATGACCTCGACGCCGCCGGCCACCACGACGTCCTGCTGGCCCGACATCACCGCATGCACGGCGAAGTCCAGGGCCTGCTGGCTGGAGCCGCAGGCCCGGTTGACCGTGGTCCCCGGGATGCTTTCCGGCCAGCCTGCCGCCAGCACGGAGTAGCGGCCGATGTTGCTGGATTGATCGCCGACCTGGGACACGCAGCCCCAAATCACGTCGTCAACCATTTCCGGGCTGACACCGCTGCGTTCCAACAGCTCGTTGAGGACCACGGCGGACAAGTCGGCGGCGTGCATGCCGGACAATCCGCCGTTCCGCTTCCCCACCGCGGTGCGCACCGCCTCAGCGATGACTGTTTCACGCATTGATGTGCTCCGATCGATTCGATCTCGCTACCGTCCACGCACTGACCAGTAAACGACGGCCGCCCAAGCCCAGCGCAGCCGGCCTAGTAGCTCCTGGGCAGTTTCAGGACATGCGAACCGAGGAAGTTGAGGATCATCTCCTGGCTGACCGGCGCGATCTTCATCAGCCGAGCTTCGCGGAAGTAACGCGTGACGTGATACTCCTCGGCATAGCCCATGCCGCCGTGGGTCTGCAGCGCCCGGTCAGCAGCGGTAAACCCGGCATCGGCGCAGAGGTACTTTGCCGTATTGGCTTCGCGCCCACAGGATTTGCCGTTGTCGTAGAGCCAGGTGGCCTTGCGCAGCATCAACTCGGCGGCGTCGAGTCGGGCCAACGAATCTGCGAGCGGGAATTGGATGCCCTGGTTCATCCCGATGGGCCGGCCGAAGACTTCCCGCTCGTTGCCGTATTTCACCGCTTTTTCCAGCGCCACCCGGCCGATGCCGAGCGCCTCGGCGGCGATCAGCATCCGCTCGGGATTCAGACCGTCCAGGATGTACTGAAAACCCTTGCCTTCCTCGCCGATTCGGTCCTCGACCGGGATTTCCAGGTTGTCGATGAACAACTCGTTTGAGCTGACCGCGTTGCGTCCCATCTTGTTGATCGGGCGGACGTCGATCCGGCTGCGGTCGAGGTCGGTGAAGAACAGCGTCATCCCGTCGGTTTTTTTGGTGACTTCGTCGTAGCTCTGGGTGCGCGTGAGCAGCAGGATCTTGTCGGACTCCATCGCTTTGGAGATCCACACCTTGCGGCCGTTGACGATGTAGCGGTCACCGTCGCGTTTGGCGAACGTCGTGATGCGGGATGTGTCGAGCCCGGCACCGGGTTCGGTCACCCCGAAACATACGTGGATTTCGCCGGTCGCCACCCTGGGCAACGTGCGCGCCTTGAGTTCCTCGGAGCCGTGCACCACCACCGGTTGCATTCCGAAGATCGTCAGGTGGATGGAGCTTGCGGCGTTCATCGCGCCGCCGGATTTGGCGACCTCCTCGAGCAACAGCGTGGCCTCGGTGATGCCGAGGCCGTGGCCGCCGTACTCGGTGGGAATCGTCATCCCGAGCCAGCCGCCGTCGGCTATGGCGCGATAAAAATCCGTCGGAAACTCGTGCGCCTGATCCTTTTCCATCCAGTAGTGATCGTCGAACTTCCGCGCCAACTCGGCGACGGACCGGCGGATCAGTTCCTGGTCTTCGGTCAGCTCGAAATTCATTCCACCGTCGGCCACAAGTGATGCCTCCTTTCAGGCGCGAGCAGACACAGAATCGCACGACTGCGGTCCGAGCAGTGCGATTCTGTGTCTGCTCGCCGGCGCGGCCGGCTCAGTCCTTGTTGCCGGTGAGGGCTTTCGCGTTGGCCGCAAAATCCGCGAAGGACGAGCCACCTCGGGATTCCTTTTCGTGGCCCGCCGGCTTGATGGACACGTCGTGCCCTTCGGCGGCCTTGCGCAGCGCACCGACCGTCGCCTGCTCCCGGGTGATGTGGGTGAACGGATCGAAGGAGTACCAACGCATGGCGTTCTCATAGGTCATCTTGTTGATCTCGTCGTCCGGCACGTTGTTCAGCGACAACACGTCCCACAGCTCCTCGGGTGCGCCCGGCCACATCGAGTCGCTGTGCGGGTAGTCGGCCTCCCAACAGATGTTGTCGATGCCGATCATGTTGCGCAGCTTGACGCCCACCTTGTCGCTGATGAAGCAGGTCAGGAAGTGCTCCCGGAAGACCTCGCTGGGCAGCTTGCCCTTGAAGTCTTGGTGGGTCCACGTCGAGTGCATCTCATAGGTGCGGTCCGCTCGCTCCAGGAAGTACGGGATCCAGCCGGTGCCGCCCTCGGACAGGCCGATCTTGAGGTCCGGGTAATCCTTGATCGGCTTGGACCACAGCAGGTCGGCGGCGGCCTGCACGATGTTCATCGGCTGCAGCGTGATCATCACGTCCATCGGCGCATCGGGCGCGGTGATCGCCAGGCGCCCCGAGGATCCGATGTGCACGTTCATCACGGTGTCGGTGTCGACCAACGCTTTCCACAACGGGTTCCAGTACTCGTTGTGGAAGCTCGGGTAGCCCATCGCGGCCGGGTTCTCGGTGAAGGTCAGCGCGTGCACACCCTTCTTGGAGACCCGCCGCACCTCCGCCGCGCACGCCTCCGCATCCCAGATCACCGGAATCGCCATCGGGATGAATCGCGCCGGGTAGGCCCCGCACCACTCCTCGATGTGCCAGTCGTTGTAAGCCTGCACCAGCGCCACCGAAAAGTCGTGGTCGTCGGTGGCGAACAGCCGCCCCGCAAACCCCGGGAAGGACGGGAAGCAGATCGAGGCCAGAATGCCGCCGGCATTCATGTCCTTCACCCGCTCGTCGACGTTGTAGCAACCCGGCCGGATCTCGTCGAGCCCCGTCGGCTCGATGCCGTACTCCTCCTTCGGTCGGCCGGCGACAGCGTTGAGCGCCACGTTCGGAATCACCGTGTCGCGGAACTTCCACATGTCCGAGCCATCGGCGTTGTGCACCAGGCGCGGCGCGTCGTCGATGTACTTTTTGGCCAGATGGTTCTTGAACATGTTCGGCGGTTCGACGGTGTGGTCGTCGACGCTGATCAGGATCATGTCCTCTTTGTTCATGGCGTTCCTCTCGGTTGAATCCATCGAGTGTCGGACGCGCGGCCCCGCGCGGGCATCAGGTGAGCCGCCAAATGCGCCAAGCTCTCTCTAGTTGAAAACTATCTTCTCGCGAAGTGAGAATCAACATCCAGCATAGGCGTCCGGGGCCGACCCGACGTTGCGTCCGTGGGGCGACTAGGCAATTTGCCCACGTCAGCGCGACACAAAACCAGCGGGCGTCCCACCACGGCAGGCGACCCAATGGATCCTCACGCGTCAGGATTGACCAGCCGAGCGATTCATGCAAGTCTGTTAGTTAGAAATGAGAATCTGATTCTCTTTGATCGAGAGGATTCCCGCGCAATGCGCCTGCCGCCGCTGCCCGCCGACCAATGGGACGACTCCGTCCAAGAGGCGCTGGCGACCATGCTCCCCCCCGAGCGCCGCAACCCGCAGGACGCCTCCAACGTGCTGGCAACGATGGTCAACCACCCAGCTTTGACGAAGGCCTTCCTCCGATTCAACGTCCACCTCTTGTTCTCATCCACGCTGCCGCCGCGCGTCCGCGAACTGGCCATCCTGCGCGTCGCTCATCGCCGCGAGTGCGCCTACGAGTGGACCCACCACGTGGATCTGGCCAAACGAGAGGGCGTGACCGACGACGAGATCGACGCAACGCGTGGGCCCGAAGTGACTGACTGCCGTCTCGACGAATTCGAGCGTGCGGTACTCGCCGGGGTCGACGAGCTTGACGAGCAGTCTCAGCTGTCCGACGAAACGTGGGCCACACTGGGCACGCGTTTCGACGACCGCCAGCGCATGGACTTCGTCTTCACGGTCGGCTCCTACATCATGCTGGCGATGGCTCTCAACACATTCGGCGTACAACTCGAGACACCCACGGACCCCAAAGAGGACCCCAAAGAGGACCCCAAAGAGGAGAGGTAGAAGTGGCCCACTTCCCCAAGCCAGCCGCCGGAAGCTGGACAGAGAACTATCCCGAACTGGGAACCGCGCCGGTCGACTACACCGACTCGATCGATCCGGCATTCTTCGAGGCCGAGCGCAACGCCATCTTCAAGAAGACCTGGCTCAACGTCGGCCGCGTCGAGCGGCTACCGCGCACCGGCAGCTATTTCACCAAGGAGTTGCCCTCGGCTGGGCAAGGCATGTCGGTGATCATCGTCAAGACCAAGGACGGATCGGTCAAGGCGTTCCACAACGTCTGCCGCCACCGCGGAAACAAGCTGGTGTGGAACGACTTTCCGCACCAGGAGACCTCGGGCACCTGCCGGCAGTTCACCTGCAAGTACCACGCCTGGCGCTACAGCCTCGACGGCGACCTGACCTTCATCCAGCAGGAGGGCGAATTCTTCGACGTCGACAAGAGCGACTACGGGCTGGTGCCGGTGCGCTGCGAGCTGTGGGAAGGCTTCATCTTCATCAACCTCGACGACCACGCGAAGCCACTCACCGACTACCTGGGTCCGCTCGCTAAGGGCATCGAGGGATACCCGTTCCACGAAATGACCGAAAGCTACTCCTACCGAGCCGAAGTCGGCAGCAACTGGAAGCTGTTCATGGACGCGTTCGCCGAGTTCTACCACGCGCCGGTGCTGCACCAGGGCCAGTACACGAAGGAAGAGGCCGCCAAGATCCAGAAGTACGGCTTCGAGGCGCTGTACTACGAGATGGCAAGTCCGCACGCGATGATTTCGACCTGGGGCGGCCAGTCGCCGCCCGTCGACATGAGCATGGTCAAGCCCATGGACCAGGTGCTGCGCAGCGGGCTGTTCGGCCCGTGGGACAAGCCGGAGGTCATGGCGAAGCTCGCTGAGCTGCCGCCAGGCGTCAACCCGAAGAAGGTGCCGCAGTGGGGCATCGACGAGTGGCACTTCTACCCGAACTTCATGCTGCTGATCTGGGAGCCGGGCTGGTTCCTGACCTATCACTACTGGCCGACCGCCGTAGACAAGCACATCTTCGAAGCCACACTGTATTTCGTTCCGCCGCGCAACGCCCGGGAGCGCCTGGCCCACGAGTTGGCGGCGGTGACGTTCAAGGAGTACGCGCTGCAGGACGCCAACACCCTGGAGGCAACCCAGACCATGATCGGTACCCGGGTCGTCAACGACTTCCCGCTGTGTGATCAGGAGATCATGCTGCGCCATCTGCACAAGGTGACCACTGACTACGTTAAGGAGTACCAAAACAATGGCGCTTCCGTCTGAATTCGCTTACCTGGAACCGTTTTTGGATTGGGACCTGGCGACCGAACCCGAACGCTACGCCAAGCGGCTCGCCTCGACGATGCCCGAGATGCAGGCGTTCTACGACGTAGCGTTCCCGCGTTTGAACGATGTGATCGATTACTGCGATAAGTACTCTCTGGACGACTTGCCCGAGGACGCGCGTACGCTCATGCACCTGATGCAGTCACTGGTGATGGTGTCGTTTCCCATCGAGGCGTGGAAGCAGGCGCGCGTCCCCGACAGCGGCGCGGCCTGGGTGGAACTGATCCGCGAGCCGGTGATCTGACGTTGTCAGATGCTCCTCGCGCAAGCGGCCCCTCGCAGCTGACACTGAAAGCCGCTGGGCTGCTTGACATCGATGCCGGCGAGATCGTCCGGCCCGGCATCCTGCGGATCGAGGGCGATCGGATCGTCGGTGTCGGAGGGGGACCGGGGGAGGACATCGACCACCTGATTGATCTGGGAGATCAGATCCTGTTGCCCGGGTTGATGGACATGGAGGTCAACCTGCTGATGGGTGGCCGCGGCGAAAAGCCGGGTTTGTCCCAGGTGCAGGACGACCCGCCCACCCGGATGCTGCGTGCGGTCGGAAATGCCCGCCGCACCCTGCGCGCCGGCTTCACCACCGTCCGCAACCTCGGGTTGTTCGTCAAGACCGGGGGTTACCTGCTCGACGTCGCGCTGGGCAAGGCAATCGACGCGGGCTGGATCGACGGGCCACGTATTGTGCCTGCCGGACATGCGATAACGCCCACCGGCGGGCACCTTGATCCGACCATGTTCGCCGCTTTCGCACCACATGTGCTGGAGTTGACGATCGAAGAAGGCATCGCCAACGGGATCGACGAGATCCGCAAATCGGTGCGTTACCAGATCAAGCACGGCGCCCAGCTCATCAAGGTCTGCTGCTCAGGCGGAGTGATGTCACTCACGGGACCGCCTGGTGCCCAGCACTATTCGGACGAGGAGTTGTGCGCGATCGTCGACGAGGCGCACCGGCGCGGGCTGCGAGTCGCCGCGCACACGCACGGTGCCGAGGCGGTCATTCATGCGGTGGCAGCCGGTATCGACTGTATCGAGCACGGCTTCCTGATCGACGACGAAGCGATCGCAACGATGGTCGAGCATGGGACGTTCCTCGTCAGCACCAGGCGCCTGGCCGAGGGCATGGACGTCTCGCATGCACCTCCCGAACTGCAGGCGAAGGCGGCCGAGATGTTTCCGAAGTCACGCACCTCGATATTGGCCGCCTACGAGGCCGGGGTGAAGATCGCCGTCGGTACCGATGCGCCCGCCATTCCGCACGGCAAGAACGCCGACGAGCTTGTCACCCTGGTCGATTGGGGCCTACCGCCATTGGCGGTGCTTCGGGCGGCAACGATAACCGCCGCCGACCTGATCAACTCCACCGACCGCGGTCGGCTCGCCGAGGGCATGCTCGCCGATGTGATTGCGGTACCCGGCAATCCGTTGGAAGACATCACCGTCACGCAAAAAGTCAGCTTTGTCATGAAAGGCGGCAAGGTCTTTGTCAACTAACCAGCCAACCAGAACTGACGACCTGGTCGAGATCCAGCAATTGCTCGCGCGATACGCGGTGACGATCACCCAGCAAGACGTCGAGGGAGTGGTCGGCGTTTTCACACCCGACGGCACCTACAGCGCGTTCGGCGACACCTACACCCTGGACAGATTTCCGGACCTGGTGGCCGCCGCCCCAAAGGGTCTGTTCCTGACCGGAACAGCGCTGGTGGACCTGGACGGCGATACGGCGACCGGCACCCAACCGCTGTGCTTCATCGAACATTCCGCGCATGACATGCGTATCGGCTATTACCGCGACACCTACGTGCGAACGCGCGAGGGTTGGCGGCTGAAAACCCGTGCCATGACCTTCATTCGGCGCAGCGGAGTGCACGACTCGGGGCGTCCGCACGCCGTGGGCCGCCCCGCCCCGTGAACGTCGAGCAGTTCCAGGCGGACCTGTGTGCCTGGCTCGACGAGAATGACCTGACGCCCGGCCCGGACCATTCACTGCAGGGTCACATGCGGCAAATGGCCCGGGTCAGCGCAGCGCTGTACGACGCGGGCTGGATGCGATACGGCTGGCCCACCGAGGTCGGCGGACTCGGCGGACCCGCACTGCTGCGCGCGATCGTCGGCGAGGAGGTCGTCGGGCGTCGGTTGGCCGAGCCCGGACCGTACTCCATGCTCGAGGTGCTCGCCCCGACCATGATCGATTATGCGACACCAGAACTCGCCGCCGAGATGGTTCCGCTACTGCTCAGTGGCCGCGAGCAGTGGTGTCAGGGTTTCTCCGAACCGGGGTCCGGAAGCGATCTTGCGTCGCTGTCCACCCGCGCCGCTCAACGTGGCGACAACTGGATTGTCAACGGGCAGAAGGTCTGGACCAGCTTCGCCCAGTTTTCCTCTCGGTGCATCCTGCTCACGCGCACCGCTCCGGGCCATGATGGAATCACCGCGTTCTTCGTCGACATGGACACGCCAGGCATCACGGTCCGTCCGCTGCGCACCATGCACGGTGTCGACGAGTTCTGCGAGGTGTACTACGACGATGTGGTGATCCCGTCCAGTCGCATGCTCGGCCGGCCCGGGGACGGGTGGCGGCTGGCAATGGACCTGTTGCCCTATGAACGCTCGACCTGTTTCTGGCAACGGATCGCCTACCTGTACTCCCGCTTCGACGCGCTGATCGCCGATGCTTCTCAAGCCGACCGCACCGACGATTCCGCCTTGGGGGCAGCATATCTCGCGCTGCACACGCTGCGCTGCCGGTCCCGCGCGACCCAGCACCGGCTGGCCGCCGGGGCCCGGCTGGGACCGGACACCTCGATCGACAAGGTGCTGCTGGCCGGGGCCGAGCAACGGCTCTACGACACCGTGCACGACCTGCTACCCGGCGTACTGGAACTCGACGACACACCCTGGCGACCCGAATACCTGTATTCGCGCTCGGCCACCATTTACGGCGGAACGGCAGAAATCCAACGCAATATCATCGCCCGCCGGCTTCTCGACCTGGGGAAGGAGTGAGATGACCGACCCCGAAGAACTACAGCTGATCGCCGACTCGGTACGCACCGCGATGACCGCCGCGTCCGGCGCCAAGCTTGACGCGGCGTTGGCCGACCTCGGCTGGCTCGACATGCTGGACGAAATTCCACACACGGCAATACCTTTGGTTTTCCGGTTACTCGGGGAGACTGGGGCGCACGCGCCGGTGCTCAACGACGTTGTGCTGCGGGCCGCCGGGAGTGCGGGCGGCACGACGGTGCCGCTCCCCTACGCCGGCGGCTCGTGGGTGGTCTGGGAACGCACCGACCAGGCTACTTCGGCGCTGGATGACGAACTCCCGATACATCGAACGCAAGCGGGAGATCCGTTGCTTGCATCTGCACTGGCAACGGGCCGGCTCGCGCTGGGCTGGTGGCTGGTCGGCGCCAGCCGGGCGATGCTGGCGCTGGCACGTCAGCACGCGCTGGACCGGGTTCAGTTCGGCCGTCCCATCGCATCTTTCCAGGCGGTGCGCCACCGCCTTGCCGAGACACTCGTCGCCATCGAGGGCGCCGAGGCCACGCTGCAGGCCGCCGCCGACCAGCCCGACGGTTTGGCCTGCCTACTCGCGAAAGCCGCGGCGGGCCAGGCGGCGTTGACCACCGCGCGGCACTGCCAACAGGTACTCGGTGGCATCGGCTTCACCGCGGAACACCAGTTGCATCGCCACGTCAAGCGCGCGCTGCTGCTCGACGGTCTGCTCGGCAGTTCCCGCGAGCTGACCCGTGAGGCCGGATCGTTGTTGCGCGACAAGGGTTTTGCACCTCGATTGGTCCAGCTCTAACCCCGTCGAACGTGAATCCCGCGACGCGACACGCCGGATGGGCGTCGCGAAATCCACACCTGCGCGGGTCAGTTACGCGGCAGCCCCAGAATTCGCTGGGCGATGATGTTGCGCTGGATTTCCGAGGTGCCACCGGCGATAGTGCCGGCGAAGCTGCGCGCGTACCGGTCAAACCAGCTGCCGAAGTGGCTGTCCAGATAGAGCGGTGCGAACGGCGAGCTGATCGCAGGGTGCACCAATCCGTCGGCGCCCGTGGCGTTCAGCGCATCCTCGGCGGCGCGCTGGATGGCTTCCGAGCCGAGGAGCTTGAGCACCGACTGGGCCGGCACATCCTCTTCGCCGCGTGCGGCCTGCGCCAGGGCCGTCGACCCCATCAGCCGCATCGCATAGGTATCCATCACGAGCGTGGCGTACCAATCCCGTTCGAGGGCTCCAGAGGGCGTGAAGTCGGCAGCCAGCAGATCCAACAGGCCGGCATAGTCCATCCACAACATGGCGCGTTCGTGACCCAAGGACCCGGAGGCCACTCGCCAGCCCCCGTCGAGCTCTCCCACCAGGTTCTCGGCCGGCACGCGCGCATCGGTGAAGAACACTTCGTTGAAGTCGACATCATCGTGATCGCACACCGAAGCGAACGGGCGTCGCACCACGCCGGGAGTATCCGTCGGAATCAGCAATGCGCTGATGCCCTTGTGTTTTGGGACATCGGAGTTAGTACGCACGAAGGCCAGCAACACGTCGGCGTCGTGCGCGCCCGACGTCCACACTTTCTGTCCGTTGACGACGAAGTGGTCGCCGTCCAGCACCGCCCGCGTCCTCAGTGACGCCAGATCCGAGCCCGCGCCGGGTTCGCTCATTCCCAACGAAGCGGTCATCTCCGCCCGAAGAATCGGCACCGCCCAACGCTGCTTCTGTTCGGAGTTTCCGAACGACAACAGCGACGCCGCAATGATGCCCACGCCCTGCGGGTTGAAACTGCGATAGATCCGACGCCGCCCCAACTCGTCGGCGTGCACATACTGCTTCAACAGAGTTGCGTTCCGGCCGCCGAACTCCGGCGGATTGCCTGGCAGCAGCCACCCGTTGTCGAACAACAACCGCTGCCACTGCCGCCCCCACTCCGGGATGTGTGAACACGACCGCGGCCGCTCCATCCTACGGTTCTGTCGGGCAGGTTCTGGTCGAGAAAAGCGATGAATTCGGCGCGGAATTCCTCAACGTCGGCATCAAAGGTCAGCTGCACGGGGCTCCCCGAGTCCACTCGGCGCTCTCACCATGCTCGTCGGGGCTCCATTCTCGCGAACACGCTTCCCAAACACACGTGTAAGAGAATAGTATTCTCGCCGTGAGGAAGTTACAATCTCCAAGACATCGTCCGTGAGGAGGTCGAGCGCAGCGATGGCACGGCGTTCTCCGGTACAGTCCAACCATGTTCTCTCCTCGCGGCAAGCTGCTGAGCCGCCCGTGACGAGTCCGAGCGAAGAGCCAGCCTGGAAGCAACGGGCCGTCGAGCGATCGATCAAGACCGCGAAACTGCGGGCGGCGCAGCGCGTCCAGCGCTTTCTGGATGCCGCGCAGGCCATCATCATCGAGAAGGGCACCACCGACTTCACCGTCCAAGAGGTCGTGGACCGGTCTCGGCAGTCATTACGCAGCTTCTACCTGCAGTTCGACGGCAAACACGAGCTGTTGCTCGCACTGTTCGAGGACGCTCTGAGCAGATCTGCCGATCAGATCCGCGCCGCCACCGAAAGCCACACCGACGCGCTCGAGAGGCTCAAGGTCGCCGTCGAGCTGCTCTACGAGGCTTCCCGCCCCGACCCGACAGCCAAACGACCACTGTTCACTGACTTTGCGCCGCGTTTGCTGGTCACGCATCCGGCTGAGGTCAAGATAGCTCATGCGCCACTGGTGGCTTTGCTCACTGAACTGATGGAAGCCGCCAGCGAGGCCGGCAAATTGCGTGCGGACGTCAATCCCAAGCGCGTGGCCGCGATGACCATGCAGACGGTCATGTTCATTGCCCAGTCCAGCGGGGGTAACGACGACGCGACGATCCGCCCGATCGGCGCCGACGAAGTCTGGGACTTCTGTTCACGCGGATTCGCAGGCAACTAGATCGGCTGGCGATTAGTCGCCAATTCCTCAATGAGCGAATATCGCACACCGTTATGTGGACGAGAACGCTATTCTCTGATACTAAGAACCGTAAATAGCCAAAACGGATTCCACGTTGACACTCGTTGGTGGGTGATGACAGAGTTCTACAGGCGGCATTGTCGCGCTCCCCGGACGAAACGGGGCAACGCGTTACCGGCGAGAGGGCAATTACCCGTGACAGTCAGCGCAGCCAACGACGTCTACTTCGATCCGTACGACGTCGAACTCAACGCCGACCCGTACCCCATGTTCCGGCGACTCCGCGAAGAGGCGCCGTTGTACTACAACGAGCAGCACGACTTCTACGCGCTCAGCCGCTTCGCCGACGTCGACGACGCGATCGTCGACTACCAGACCTTCAGTTCGGCCCGCGGTGCGATAATCGAACTCATCCGGGCCAATCTCGAGATGCCCTCAGGCGTACTGATTTTCGAGGATCCACCGATTCACGACATTCACCGCAAGTTGTTGTCCCGCATGTTCACCCCACGCAAGATCAACGACCTCGAGCCTAAGATCCGCGAATTCTGTGCGCGCAGTTTGGATCCGCTGATCGGCACCGACCGCTTTGACTTCGTCGGCGACCTCGGCGCACAGATGCCGATGCGGGTGATTGGCATGTTGCTGGGAGTCCCCGAGGAAGATCAAGAAGCCGCGCGCGATTTCGCCAACGCCCAGATGCGCACCGAAGCCGGAAAACCGATGGACTTCGCCGAAGGCATGGCCAGCGGCGACTTCTTCGGTCAGTACATCGACTGGCGCGCCGAGCATCCTTCCAACGACATAATGACCGAACTGCTTAACGTGGAGTTCGAGGACGAGACCGGGACCGTTCGCCGGATGCGGCGCGACGAACTCCTCACCTACGTCACCGTCGTGTCCGGTGCGGGCAACGAGACGACCACCCGGCTGATCGGCTGGGCGGGCAAGGTGCTCGCCGAACACCCGGATCAGCGTCGCGCGTTGGCCGAGAACCCATCGTTGATCCCCGCCGCTGTCGAGGAGTTGTTGCGCTATGAGCCGCCGGCTCCCCACGTGGCCAGGTATGTCACGCGTGATGTGGAGTACTACGGTCAGCGGGTTCGGAAAGGCAGCGTCATGATGATGCTCGTCGGAGCGGCCAACCGCGACCACCGCCGATTCCCGCCGGACGGTGACGTTTTCGACATCCGCCGGGAGCCGCGTCAGCACCTGACGTTCAGCGTCGGCACTCACTATTGTCTCGGCTCGGCGCTGGCCCGACTCGAGGGACGGATCGCGCTCGAGGAGATCCTGAAGCGCTTCCCCGACTGGGAAGTCGACCTTACCGAAGCCAAGCTTTCCCCGACGTCCACCGTGCGGGGTTGGGAGTCCATGCCGGCTTTCGTCGGCTGAATCAGGAAAGAGGTAAATCATGGCGGAAGTCCGCGAAGGACGAGTGGCAGGCAAAGTCGCCTTTGTCACCGGTGCTGCACTTGGTCAGGGCCGCAGCCATGCGGTGCGATTGGCGCAAGAGGGTGCCGACATCATCGCCATCGACGTCTGCAAGCGGATCGTGCAGACCAGCCCGATCCCGGCTGCGACACCGGAGGATCTGGCCGAGACGGCCGATCTCGTCAAGAGCCACAACCGGCAGATCTTCACCGCCGAGGTCGACGTGCGTGACTATGACGGGCTGAAGGCAGCGGTGGATGCCGGCGTGGATCAGTTGGGCCGGTTGGACATCATCGTTGCCAACGCCGGAATCGGCAACGGCGGGGACACCCTGGACCAGTGCAGTGAACACGACTGGCAGGAAATGATCGACGTCAACTTGTCCGGCGTCTGGAAAACGGTGAAAGCCGGTGTGCCACATATCCTTGCCGGCGGGAGGGGTGGTTCGATCGTCTTGACCAGTTCGGTCGGCGGACTGAAGGCGTACCCGCATTGCGGCAATTACGTCGCGGCTAAACACGGTGTTGTTGGGCTGATGCGCTCGTTCGCAGTCGAGCTGGGACAGAAGATGATTCGGGTCAATTCTGTGCATCCCACGCACGTGAGCACCGGGATGATCATGAACGAGGGGACCTGGAAGTTGTTCCGGCCGGATCTGGAGAATCCGGGTCCCGACGACATGGCCCCGATCTGTCAGATGTTCCACACCCTGCCCGTTCCATGGGTCGACGCGCAGGACATCAGCAACGCGGTGCTGTTCCTGGCCTCCGATGAAGCCCGATACATCACCGGGGTCACCCTGCCTGTCGATGCGGGTAGTTGTCTGAAATAAAGTTCCGTCAGTATGGACGGAATTTCTGATTTCTCAGGGCGCGGAGCGGTCATCACGGGCGGCGCCAGCGGCATAGGCTTGGCCACTGCGACTGAATTTGCCCGCCGCGGAGCAAGGCTTGTCCTGGCCGACATTGACAAGCCCGGACTGGAACAGGCCGTTACGCATTTGCGCGGCGAAGGTTTCGAGGTGCACGGTGTCGTGTGCGACGTCCGGCATCTCGAAGAGGTCATGAACCTGGCGGATGAGTCCTTCCGCCTGCTTGGCCAGGTCGATGTGCTGTTCAGTAACGCCGGCATCGGCATCGCTGGTCCGATCGCGGATATGACGCACGAGGACTGGCGGTGGGTAATCGATATCGACCTGTGGGGCGCGATCCACGCCGTGGAGGCATTCCTGCCGAGGTTGATCGAGCAGGGCGCGGGCGGTCACATCGCGTTCACCGCGTCGTTCGCCGGACTGGTGCCCAATGCCGGCCTGGGCACCTACTGTGTTGCCAAATACGGGGTCGTCGCCCTCGCTGAGACGCTGTCCCGTGAGGCCAAGCACAATGGCATCGGAGTTTCGGTGCTGTGCCCGATGGTTATCGAGACCAAGCTGGTGTCCAATTCGGAACGTATCCGCGGCGCGGATTACGCGCTGGCCTCAACGCCGGATCTGACCAGCGATCTGGGCGCGCTTCCCTCGCAGGACGAGACCGTGACCGTCGACAACTTCGCCAGGCTGACCGCCGACGCGATCCTGGCCAATCGCCTCTACGTGCTCCCCCATGAGGCATCCCGAGCTTCGATACGGCGCCGGTTCGAGCGCATCGACCGGACATTCGACGAGCAGGCCGCCGAAGGCTGGCGTCACTAGCCCGGCCCGAGCTGGTAATCCCCCGTCTGCGGGTTGTGATACCAGCCGCT
>JAVROG010000467.1:0-6598 GCA_032162865.1 Mycobacterium sp.
CGGGCGGCCAGTCCTTTCAAGCCGCACCCAAAGGCCGGCAACCAACCATGCCGCCTCACCCGACCTACCCGGGTCACAGCACAACGTAACAACACGAAGTAACTGCACCTACGAACTTAAGGACAACACCATGACCATTACCGTGACCTACGACGAGAAGATCGCCGTCCTTGACCTCGGGGACGACGAAAACCGTTTCTCGCCCGATTTTCTCGCCGACATCAACGCCCACATCGACGACATCGAAGCCAGCGGCGCGCACGGTCTGGTCACCACCGCATCCGGCAAGTTCTATACCAACGGGCTGGATTTGGACTGGCTGGGCGCACACGCTGAGCAAACCCAGCAGTACGTCGGACGCGTCCAGGGCCTGCTCGCGCGAGTGCTGACGCTGCCAATGCCCACCGCCGCGGCGGTCGTCGGCCACGCATTCGGCGCCGGGGCGATGTTTGCCGTGGCGCACGATGTTCGGGTGATGCGGTCCGACCGAGGCTTCTTCTGCTTCCCCGAGGTGGATATCCACATACCGTTCACGCCCGGTATGGCCGCACTGATCCAGGCAAAACTGACCCCACAGGCGGCGGTGGCCTCAATGACCACCGGCCGTCGCTTCGGCGGCACCGACGCCGCCGCCCTCAACATCGTCGACGCCACCGCGGATGAGGCCCAGGTGACCGCCGCGGCGGTGGAACTGCTTCGGCCCCTCGGCAGTAAGGACCGCGGCACGCTGGGCGCCATCAAGCACACGATGTTCGCCCACGCCGCTGGTGCGCTTACCGCGACAACCGCCTAATCATCTCCGACCAGGCACGCGTTCCTCGATCAGCGTCAACAAAGCGCGCACGGCCGCACTCGGCAGCCTGTTGGCCGACGTCGTGACGTACAGCCGCCAAATCAGCTCCTGACCGGCGATCGGAACGGTCACCAGATCGGCGTCGTCGATGTCATCGAGGATCGACCAGCTCAGGAAGCCGATTCCCAACCCGTTTCGGATATAGGCGGCGGCGGTGCCGAGGTCGGCCACTTCCAGAGCGACGGTGCGTTCGACGCCCGCCGCAGCGAACGCCTCATCGATGACGATCCTCGTCCCGTAACCCGGCGGCGCATCGACGAACGGCATCCCGTCGAGCTCGGTCAACGACACCTCCTCCTTCGCGGCCAGTGGATGGTTTGCAGGCACCACCAGGTGCAGCGGGACGGCGGCGACGAGCCACGCGTCCAGGTCGGACGGCGCAGTGCTGGTGAATACCAGAAAGGCGACGTCGAGATCGCCGTCGCGCAGTTGTCGGGCCAGACCGGTCGTGCCGGCACGAGCCGCGCGCAACCGGACCTGCACTTCGGGGTAGCGGGCACGGAATTCAACGAGCAATCCGGGCAGATCGATGACGTTGATCGATGTCAATATGCCGATGGTGACGGCGCCTCGGACCGCGCCCCGAGTTGCGTTGACGGCGTCCTTGGCGGCGCGCGCGGCATCGATGGTCGCGCGAGCGTGTGGTCGCAGCTCCTCCCCGGCAGGCGTCAGCCGCGCCCCCGCTCGACCGCGGACAAACAGTTCGGCGCCGAGTTCCCGCTCGAGCGCCCGGATTGTCGCGGAAACCCCCGATTGCACAACATGCAGCCGCCGGGCCGCGCGAGTGAAGCTCGAGTTGTCGGCGACGGCAAGGAAATACTCGAGCTGGCGAAGCTCCATCCAGCCATTATCACTATTTGTGCTGTCACCCATCAGTTAATTTCGCTGGCCGTGATCGCACGGCTCGGCGTACTTTCGCGCGAGTGGACGTCACACGGACCCGTTGGTCATCGCAATCCACCGACGACCAGTTCGTCGTCGAGAACCCCGCCACCGGCCAACCGGTCGCTCTGATCCAAGGCGGCGGGCCGGACCAAGTGGACCGGGCAGTACGAGCGGCGCAGGCCGCCCAACTGGAATGGCGGCAGCGCCCCGCCCGTGAGCGCGGACGGTACCTGCGCCGCGTCGCCGACGTCATTCGCGCACACGCCGACGAGATCGCCGGACTGGAATCGCTGGAGATGGGCAAGCCCGTCAGCCAGGCCCGCCAATTCGACGTCGAAGCGGCGATCACGATCTTCGAGTACTTCGCCAGCGTGGTCGAGGTGCTGCCCAGCCAGGCGCGCGACTACGGCCCGGTGTTCGACGTGACCACCTTGGAGCCCTACGGCGTGATCGCGGGCATCGTGCCGTTCAACTGGCCCCCCATCCACACCGCCGGCAAGACCGCCCCGGCTCTTGCGGTGGGCAATGCGATCGTGCTGAAGCCGCCGGAGCAGACACCGTCGGTGGTCCTTCGGATGGTGGAACTGATCAACTCGGTGCTACCCGAGAATTTGGTCCACGCGGTGCCCGGCGGCGGTGCGGTGGGGGCGGCTCTGGCCGGGCACCCGTTGGTGGGCAAGGTCTCCTTCACCGGATCACCGCTAACGGCGACGTCCGTGCTGCGCACCACCGCCGACAACCTCACCCCAACGCTGATGGAACTCGGCGGCAAAAACCCATTGCTGGTTTTCGACGACGCCGACATCCCCCGAGCACTCGAAGCGGCCATCGACGGCGGCTTCTTCAACCAAGGCGAAGCCTGCACGGCAGCTTCACGAATACTGCTGCAGAACAACATCTTCGAATCCTTCACGGCGAAGTTCACCGCCGCCGTCCAACGCCTGAAGGTGGGCGACGGCGCCGAACCGGGCACCGACGTCGGGCCGCTGGTCACCCGGGCCCAACAGCAACGCGTCCTGAACTACCTCGACATCGGTGTCACCGAGGGCGCACGAATCGCCGCCCAGGCGCCGCTACCCGACGATCCCCGGTTGGCCGACGGCTACTACGTCGCGCCGACGGTGTTCACCGACGTCACCCCGGACATGCGGGTGGCCACGGAGGAGATCTTCGGCCCGGTCGTCACATTGATTCCGTTCGCCGACGAGGACGAGGCGGTCCGGATCGCCAACGGCACCCAATTCGGCTTGGTCGCAGGTGTTTTCACCCAAGACACCGACCGGGCGCTGCGGGTGAGCCGACAGATCAGAGCCGGAGCCGTATTCGTCAACAATTACGTCCGGGTCGCCGTCGGATCCGGCTTCGGCGGTGTCGGACACAGTGGCTTCGGGCGCGAACACGCCCAGGAAACCCTGGCAGAGTACGGATACAGCAAGACCATCCGACTGGCCGGCCGTCGCGACGAACTGCCGCGTTGGACCGCAGCCGCCCGAGTTCTGGAGGACTGATCATGCGGACTATTGCCCTCGAAGAGCATTACGCCACAACCAAATTCCTGAATGGGCCGGGTAGTTGGCACAAATCTCGTCCGGCCCTGGCCGAGGCACTGGCGGACCTCGGTGACGGGCGTATCGAGGCGATGGACGACGCCGGCATCGACCTGGCCGTGCTGTCGCTGGCCGCCCCGGGCGTGGAGCAATTGGACGGTCCCAACGCCGTGCACCTGGCCCGCGACTGCAACGACGAACTCGCCGCGGCGGTGCAGAAATACCCTGACCGGCTGGCGGGGTTCACCACGCTGCCCATCAGTGAGCCCGATGCGGCGGCCGACGAGTTGGAGCGGGCGGTGCGTAGCTACGGCTTTGTGGGCGCGGTGATCAACGGCCACTGCCGTGGCGTCTACCTCGACGACCCGCACTTCGAACCGGTTCTGGAACGCGCCGCCGCCCTAGGGGCGCCGATTTACCTGCACCCGACGATCCCGCCGCCGGCGGTCATCGAGTCCTGCTATGCCGGGTTTTCCGACGAGGTGACGTTCGCGCTGGCGACCGTGGGATGGGGTTGGCACATCAACACCGCCACTCATGTACTGCGCATCATTCTCGGCGGCGTGTTCGACCGTCACCCCAACTTGCAGGTGATCATCGGGCACATGGGTGAAGCGATCCCGTTCATGGTGCCGCGCTTCGACGCCACGCTGAAGCCCGAACTGACCGGCCTGAACCACCCGGTCAGTTCCTACCTCCGGCAAAACCTGCACTACACATTCGCGAACTTCAACGACGGGCCGACCTACGCCAACCTCGTCGCCCAAGTCGGGGTCGACCGGGTGGCATTCTCCACCGACCATCCATTCGGCTCCATGCGTGCGGGGCGGGTGTTCCTCGACAATCTGCCCCTCAGTGAGCAGGACCGGGCCCGCATCAGCCATCGCAACGCAGAGGAGCTGCTGGGTCTGTGAGCTGCGTTGTTCCGACGGTGCTAACACGACAGGCTGGCGAGGCATCGGTGGGATAGCCTGACTAGCAATCTCGCGGCGTTCCGCGCAAGCTACGGCGATAAGGGAACTCGATGACACCGCCCGCAAGCGCGCTAGACCGCGAAGACGCCGGCTATCACAAGGCGCTCAAGAATCGCCAAATCCAAATGATCGCCCTCGGGGGCGCCATCGGGACCGGGCTGTTTCTCGGCGCCGGCGGCCGGCTTGCCTCGGCAGGCCCCGGATTGTTCATCGTCTACGGGATCTGCGGCGTCTTCGTCTTCCTCATCCTGCGTGCGCTCGGTGAGCTCGTCCTGTACCGGCCGTCGTCGGGATCCTTCGTGTCCTACGCGCGCGAATTCTTCGGCGAGAAGGTGGCTTACGCCGCCGGCTGGATGTATTTCCTGAACTGGGCGATGACCGGGATCGTGGATACCACCGCGATCGCGCAATACTGCCGCTACTGGAACATATTTCAGGTCATCCCGCAGTGGGTGCTGGCGTTGATCGCGTTGATCATCGTGCTGTCCATGAATCTGATTTCGGTCAAGCTCTTCGGCGAGCTGGAGTTCTGGGCCGCGTTGGTCAAGGTGCTGGCCTTGGTCACGTTCCTGATCGTCGGCACGATCTTCCTCGCGGGGCGATTCAAGGTCGACGGACACGACACCGGTCCGTCGCTGTGGAGCGGCCACGGCGGACTGTTGCCAACGGGCTTGCTGTCGCTGGTGCTGGTCACCTCGGGAGTCGTGTTCGCCTATGCCGCCATCGAACTGGTCGGCATCGCGGCCGGGGAGACCGCGGAACCGGAGAAGATCATGCCGCGCGCGATCAACTCGGTGGTGTTTCGGATCGCCGTCTTCTATATCGGGTCGACCGTCCTGCTGGCGCTGCTGCTGCCCTATACCGCCTACAAGGACGGTGTCAGCCCGTTCGTCACGTTCTTCGACAAGCTCGGTATTTCCTGGGGCGACGATCTGATGAACCTCGTGGTGCTCACCGCCGCGCTGTCGAGCCTGAACGCCGGCCTGTATTCCACGGGCCGGATCCTACGGTCGATGGCGATGGCCGGCAGCGGCCCGAAATTCACCGCCGCGATGTCGAAGAACGGCGTGCCATTCGGCGGGATCCTGCTCACCGCCGGGATTGGCCTGTTCGGTATCGGGCTCAACGCCTTCACACCGAAACACGCGTTCGAAATCGTGCTGCACATCGCCGCTACGGGCGTCATCGTGGCGTGGGCGACAATCGTGGCGTGTCAGCTTCGGTTCCACCACCTGACGCAGTCTGGTCAGCTGGAGCGCCCGACGTTCCGGATGCCGCTGTCGCCGTACACCGGCTGGGTTTCGCTCGCTTTCCTGGCGGGAGTGCTGATCCTGATGATGTTCGACGAGGTCTACGGCCGCTGGATGATTGCCGCCATGGCGGTCGGCATCCCGGCGCTCATCGGCGGCTGGTTCGTGGTCCGCAACCGGGTGCGGGAGGCCGCCGCCCAAGCCGCTCAACCCGACGAGGCCGACGAGGCAGCGCCCGCCGGGTAACGCTTTGTCATCGGCGCCGTTCCAAAAGCGCGTCACAGCAATGACTTGCGCGCTTTCATGCTTAATCTGACTTCCTGATATCTCAGATTCCGGGGAGAAGCGCGTGCGGTTAATGCCATTGGCACGGTGGAGCATGCTAGCCACGGTCGTGCTCGTTGCCGGATGCAGCAGCAGCATCGACGGTAAACCGGTCGCCGCTCCGGGGGCCGGACCTACCGAGCCGACCTTCCCGACCTCCCGGCCGACAGCCGCGCCGCCGTCCCCCTCGTCGCCAACCCCGGCGCCGCCCCCGACGACACCCACCAGCCCCACCCCCGGTGCGACAGCGCTCAAGCCCGACCAAAACGGCTACGTCTTCATCGAAACCAAGTCAGGCCTGACGCGCTGCCAGATCAACAAGGACAGCGTCGGCTGCGAGGCGCCGTTCACCAACTCGCCCATGCAGGAGGGCGAGCACGCCAACGGCGTTCACATCACCTCAACTGGCAATGTGCAGTGGATCCTGGGCAACCTCGGCAACATCCCCACCGTGACCATCGACTACAAGACCTATGACGCACAGGGTTGGACCATAGTCGCCAACAAGGACGGCACCCGCTTCCAGAACAACGGCACCGGCCACGGCATGTTCGTCAGCATCGACAAGGTGAACACGTTCTGAGGTATCTGGTTCTGAGCTGACTTGGCCGCGCGACCTATACGATCAGATCCGTGGCACGCTACGGCCCACCGGACGACTTCAACAACCAGCCCACCGAGTACGGCGGCTACGGCGGATATCCGCCGCAGGGCCCGCCACCCGGTGGGCCTCCTCAAGGGCCGCCACCCCAGGGCCCGCCGCCG
>JAVROG010000468.1:0-3934 GCA_032162865.1 Mycobacterium sp.
TGCTCGCCAACACCGAGGGCGTACCACTGATGCCGCCACAGATGCTGCACATGATCCTGCCCCGCAAGGATTACGAGATCGTCGAAGACTCGTGGAATGTGGTGGGGCTGCGGGGAACCGGCTCGAAAGATGTCATCGTCAAGGATGCGTTCGTACCTACGTATCGCACCATGGACGCGACGAAGGTGATGGACGGCACCGCTCAGCGGGAGGCCGGCATGACCGAGCCGCTGTACCTGATGCCCTGGTCGACGATGTTCCCGCTGGGCATTTCCGCGGCGACGATCGGCATTGCCGAGGGAGCGTTGGCCGCACACCTGGATTACCAACGCGAGCGCGTCGGCGCTACCGGGACCGCGATCAAGGACGACCCCTACGTGATGTACGCGATCGGGGAAGCAGCCGCTGACATCAACGCGGCCCGTCAGGAGCTGCTGGCCAATGCCGACCGGATCTACGACATGGTCGCCGCCGGCAAGGAGGTGTCGTTCGCAGACCGCGCGGCCGGTCGGCGTACCCAGGTTCGCGCGGTGTGGCGCGCGGTGTCGGCCGTCGACGAGATCTTCGCCCGCTCCGGGGGCAACGCCTCACGGATGGACAAGCCACTGCAGCGGTACTGGCGTGATGTGCACGTCGGCCAGATGCATGCCATCCACGTCCCCGGTTCCACCTATCACGCGGCGGCGCTGAGCTCGTTCGGCGTCGAGCCCCCGATGGGGCCGCTGCGGGCGTTGATTTAGGAGCGGTCGTGACTGACCTGAAAAGTCTTGGCTACATCACTATTTCGACCATAGACGTCGACCGCTGGCGGCAATTCGCTTTTGGTGTGCTGGGTTTCGCCGAAGGAAAAGGGCCCGACGATTCTGCGCTGTACTTACGCATGGACGAACGCGCGGCCCGCATCATCATCGTGCCGGGCGATGCCGACCGGGTGATCACCGTCGGCTGGGAAGTACGTGACCACCCAGCCCTGCAACGAGTCAAGGCCAGCCTCGACGCTGCCGGTGTCCCGTTCAAAGAAATGTCCGTCCAGGAGGCCGACGCCCGCCGCGTCGAAGAGGTGATCTCCTTCGAGGATCCGGCCGGCACCACCCTCGAGGTGTTTCATAGTGCGGTGCTGGACCACAGCCCGGTGATCACGCCATTCGGCGCGAAATTCGTCACCGGCGATCAGGGTCTGGGGCACGTCGTCGTGCCCGCGACCGATCCCAACGGACTCGTCGACTTCTACACCGACGTACTCGGTTTTCGGTCACGAGGAGCGTTCCGGGTGCCGCTGCCCGCCGAATTCGGCCCGATCCGGGTCCGATTCCTCGGCATCAACGCGCGCCACCACAGCCTGGCGATCTGCCCGGCCATGCATCAGCGCGACCCCGGGCTGGTCCACGTCATGGTGGAGGTGGACACCCTCGACGCCGTCGGTCAGGCGCTGGACCGGGTCAACGCCGACGGCTTTCAGGTGTCATCCACCCTGGGACGCCACACCAACGACAAGATGGTGTCGTTCTATGTGCGGGCACCGGGTGAATGGGACATCGAGTTCGGCACCGATGGCATGCGGGTCGACGAAACCTACTACACCGCAGAGGAAATCACCGCCGACAGTTACTGGGGTCACCAGTGGATCAGTGAGCCGCCTGCGGCGATGCGAATGTGACCGACTAGCTGTCGGCGCGGCGTGAAATCTCAATGGTCACAGATTCCGAGGCATATACATTTGCCCGCCTCCGAGCGACAACGCGCGGACAAGGTCGAGAATCACCGGGCACGCCTGCGCATTAGTCGCTCAGAGGCGGGCAAACGACACCCCATCCGGGCTTGCCGGTGACCCAGGTACAAGAAGGGATTTCAAGGCCCAATGATTGACACCGATGTCACGCCCGTCCCCGCCGCATCGATCGCCACCTGGGACCACGAAGCCGACGTCGTCATCGCCGGCTACGGGATCGCCGGCGCCGCTGCGGCGGTCGAAGCGGCTCGGTGCGGCGCCGACGTACTGGTTCTGGAACGCACCGGCTCGTGGGGCGGCGCGGCCGCGATGGCCGGCGGTTTCATTTATCTGGGCGGCGGCACGGCGTTGCAAAAGGCTTGTGGCTTCACCGATTCCGTGGAGAACATGGCGGCCTTCCTCAACGCCGCGATGGGCCCCGGCGCTGACCAGACGCGGATCGCCGACTATTGCGCGGGCAGCGTCGCCCACTACGACTGGCTGGTGGGCTGCGGCGTGCCGTTCAAGGCCGAGTTCTTTTCCGAGCCCGGCTGGGAACCGATGGGCGACCACGGCTTGATGTACAGCGGCGGCGAAAACTCCTATCCGTTCAATACGATCGCCTCCCCCGCACCCCGCGGCCATGTCCCGCAGATGTCGAACAAGAAGCAGGGCGAAAGCCAGCGCCGGCTACATGCTGATGAAGCCGCTCGTCGAGACAGCGGTGGCGGCCGGCGTGAACGCGCTGTACGACGTTCGGGTGCAGTCACTGGTCGTGGAGTCCGACGGAAGAGTTGTCGGCATCCGCGCCCGCCGGTACGGCACCGAGATGACGATTCGAGCGCGCACCGGAATCGTGCTTGCAACAGGCAGTTTCGCCTATAACGACGCGATGGTTGCGCAGTACGCTCCCCGTATCGCCGGGCGTCCGGCGGCATCGATCGAGCAGCACGACGGCCAGGCGATCCGGATGGCGCAGGCCCTTGGCGCCGATCTGGCCCACATGGACGCCACCGAGGTCGCGATTTTCATTGACCCGCAGCAATTGGTGCGTGGCATCCTGGTCAATGGCCGCGGGCAGCGTTACGTCCCCGAAGACACCTACCCTGGCCGCATCGGACAGCTCACGCTGTACCACCAGGACAACACCGCCTACCTGATCATCGACAGCGATGCACAGGACGAGGCGATGGCGTCGTGGTCACCCAAATTCATGCTGCGGCCGGCCACCTGGGTCGCCGACACGGTTGCCGACCTGGAATCCGAGATTGGCTTGGCGCCCGGTTCGTTGCAGGCGACGGTCGCGGCATATAACGCCGCCGCGGCGCGCGGCGAGGATCCGCTGTTGCACAAGAAACCCGAATGGCTCAAGCCGATCGGATCCCCTCTCGGGGCGATCGACCTGCGCGAGTGCACCGGCGGCTTCACGCTGGGCGGGCTGCGCACCTCATTGGATGCCGAGGTGTTGCACGTCAACGGCGAACCCATCCCGGGGCTCTTCGCCGCCGGCCGTTCGGCCGCGGGGCTGGCCGCCTGGGGCTACGCCAGCGGCATCTCGCTGGGTGATGGCAGCTTCTACGGGCGCCGGGCCGGCCGCTCAGCCGCCCAGGGCTGAAACGCGCCCTTCCGCGAGCAGACGCAAAATCGCCCTAAATGTGCCCGATTGGGGCGATTCTGCGTCTGCTCGGCCGGTATCCGGTGACATCGGACCCACCGTGTGGTATTCCTATTAGGAATATGCCTATCAGTTATGGATGGTTTGGAGCACCGATGACCGCGACCCTCGAAACAACCACACCCAGCGCAGTCATTGACCGCATCTCACTCGTCCTGGATGCCTTCGAAGGGCCGGGGCGACTGACGCTGGCACAGATCGTGCGGCGCACTGGCTTGCCCCGCTCGTCGGCACATCGGCTGCTCGAGCGACTGGTCCAGCTGCGCTGGCTGCGTCGCAGCGGGCGAGACTACGAGCTCGGTATGCGACTGGTCGAGCTGGGATCGCTCGCGGTGCACCAAGACCGGCTGGTGCGCGCGGCCAAACCACTACTGGGTGAATTACACCGCGCCACTCGGCTTGTCGTGCATCTTGCGATTCTGGGCGGATCCGACGTCGTCTATCTGGACAAGATCGGCGACCGGATGATCGCCGCAATCCCCACCCGGGTCGGCGGCCGCCAGCCCGCGCACTGCGCTGCGGTAGGCAAGGCGATCCTGGCCTACAACGAC
>JAVROG010000469.1:0-4849 GCA_032162865.1 Mycobacterium sp.
TCCGCACCTACCCGGCCACCGAGTGGTACGGCTTCATCCTGGTCTGGCACGAGCGTCACGGCCGGGCGCCCTACTGGCAACCGCCGGTGCTGCCCGAACTGGAAACCGACGAGTACTACCCGCTGCATCCGCACAGCCGGATGGTGAACCGGGTCAAGGTGCACGCGCAGATGATCATCGAAAACGCCGCCGACCCATATCACGTGCAATACGTGCACAAGGCCGCAAATCCGGCCAACACCACTTCGTTCGAGGCGTTGGGCTACCACCTGCATGCCACGGTCAGCGCCCACTTCGGCGGCGGCCGGGCGCAGACCTGGCTGACTCCCAACGGACCGGTCGACGCCAAGATCGTCTACGACAACTACTCGCTGGGACTGGGGCTGGTTCGCTTTCCGAGCGATCTGGTGGAAACCATCGAGGTCACCGGCCAGACACCGGTCGACGAGGACTACACCGACTACTTCTACACCCAGGCGTCCATTCGCGAGCCCGGCGACACCGGCGATGCCCCGACCGGCCGTGCGGCCAAGTTCCTGGCGTTGCAGCAGGAGGTCATCAAACAAGACTTCTTCACCTGGGAGAACATGAAGTACCTGGAGAAGCCGAACCTGGCGCCGGAAGAGGCGCACGACTATGCGGCCCTGCGCCGCTGGGCGCACCGCTTCTACCCGGGTACCCAACCGTCGCCCACCGACTTCGGTTACACCGCCGACGGCGAGCCCGACCCGGCGGCCGCGCCAGCCTGACTAGCAGCCTTGCACTGATGCGCCCTGACCGGACGGCACCCTTGGGGCCCGTCGATTTCGGCGTCGACCGCTTCACGGTGCCCGCCGTGCTGGATCGCCGAGCCGAGCAGCACCCGGACCGGGTGATGATGTCGGTAGCCGGTCTCGACATCACGTTCGAACAGATGCGACAGCGATCCTGTGCGGCGGCGAACCTGTTGGTAGAACGTGGCATTGGCCTGGGTGACTGCGTGGCGTTGTTCACCGCGACGTGCCCGGAATGGATCTATTTCTGGCTCGGCGCGGCACGCATCGGCGCGGTGAGTGCCGCGGTCAACGCGGCGAACAAGGGTGACTTCCTGCTGCACAACATCGCCCTTTCTCAGGCCAAGGTGATTCTCACCGACGCGGAGCGGCGGCCCCGCATCGACGAGATCAGCGGTCAGCTGGGCCGAGTGACAGACATTGTGGTGCAGGGAGATTCGCTCACCGCGGAGCTGAACAGCGCCGCAACGGTGACCGACAATCCCACCGCGGCGGGTGATGTCGGCGTGCTGTTCTTCACCTCGGGCACCACCGGGCCCTCGAAAGCGGTTGCCACGTCATGGGACTACCTGTTCGCGGTGGCGGCCACCGTGGCCGCGGCGTGGGACTTCACCGCGGGGGAGGCGCTCTGGACGGCGATGCCGCTGTTCCACCTCAGCGCTGCGCCCAGCGTGCTCGCGCCGATGCTGGTCGGTGGAACAACCGTGCTGGCAGCCACTTTTCATCCGCGTGAGGTCTGGGACGAGGTGCGCGAGCACGGTGCCGTCGGCTTCGTGGGCGCCGGTGCCATGGTCTCGATGCTGCAGAGCTTGCCCGCGGATCCGCGCGACGCACAGCTGCCGTTGCGGTTCATCTCCGCGGCTCCCATCGACGCGGACGCCTACCGCGCAATCGAGCAGCGTTACGGCTGCCGCATCGTCACGATGTACGGCATGACCGAGGCCTTTCCCCTCGCGGTGAATGGCGTTGCCGACGAGGGTGTTCCAGGAACCTCGGGCAGTCCGAACTCAAATTTCGAGGTGCGCATTGTCGACGCCGACGGTGTCGAGCTGCCGGTCGGATCGGTGGGGGAGATCACCTGCCGGCCCAGATCCCCGCAAGTGATGAGCCAGGGGTACGTGCGCGCGGGCGAGCAACCAGGCCTGCGGGTGGACCCGCATCCGCAATGGTTCCGCACCGGCGACATGGGCAGGTTCGACGCGAGCCAGAACCTCACGTACGTCGATCGGGTCAAGGACTCGCTGCGTCGGCGCGGTGAGAACGTGTCGTCGGTGGAAGTGGAGGCCGTGGTGATGAGTCATCCGGCGGTACAGGAGGCCGCCGCGGTCGCGGTGCCCAGCGACCTGGGTGAGGACGACATCCTCGTGGTGGTGACGTTGCGGCCAGGCGCTGCAATGGATTGCGTGGAGCTGCTGGATTTCTGCTCCGCACGCATGCCCTACTTCTGCGTACCCCGATTCATCGATACGGTCGACGAACTACCCAAGAATGTCATCGGCCGCATCCGCAAGGACTTGTTACGGGCCCGGGGCTTGAGTGCGGGCGCGTGGGACCGGGAAAGCCACGGATACGTGGTGAGTCGGTGAGTAGTGTCTTCTGAAATATCAAGGCAGGTTGGAGAGTAACGATGACATGGGATCAGAAATGACAATGACCTATCAGGAACAGCAGATGCTGCAGGCCGCGACCGGCCGGGCGGGGATTCTGGATCTGACCGCGCGGCATAATCGGGCCTACTCCGACGGCGACCGCAATGCCTGGATCGCCACGTTCCGTCATGCCGGTGCCAGCTACGTCCGTAACGACGAGTCGTTCACCGATCTGCGCGCGGCGTTCGACGGCGGCGACGGGCAGCGCCTGGTCACCGTCGACAACGAAATCCACGTCGACGGGGTCAATGCGACTCAGCGTTGCGTCGCAATACTTTTCGCCACCGCGAACAACGAGGCCACCCTGCAGGCCACCGGCGTCTACCGGGATCAGCTTATTTACGAACGCGGCGGCTGGTACTTCACTTCGCGGGAACTGGTGTGGGATTCGGTGCCGAGCCGGCATCTCGTCGGGTGAGCGCTTCGTGACGCAGCAACCGCCATACGAGCTGAGTTATCAACTGGCCTTTGGGACCTACGAAGACGCGCTGCGGATGGTCGGCGTTGCGACTGAACCGCGAACCGCGGCGACGGTGATCAGTGGTGCGCGAATCCAGCTATTCGCCTCGATGATCCGCGACGGTAATCGTTCGTATTGGGACACCGAGTTCGCCCGCCGGCAGTGGGGAGGCCTGCTGGCACCCCCCGCAATGCTGATGGGTTGGCTGGTACCCCCGCCCTGGCAACCGGGTGGCAGGCCGCCGGCCGCGGCACTTGCCTTGCGTGTTCCGCTGCCGGGTACCACGTTCATCAACGCCGCCAACGATGTTGAGTTTCTGCAGCCGATCGTGGAGGGTGACCGGCTCACCGCGGTCGAGGAACTGATGTCGGTGTCACCGGAAAAGCGGACCCGCCTTGGTGTCGGTCATTTCGTCGAGACGATGGAGACCTATCGGCGCCAGGACGGTGTCCTCGTCGCCAAGTCACGGAATACGTTGTTCCGTTTCATCCCGGAGCCGGCATGACGACCGATGTGCACTGGAACGCCGTCGTCATCCCCGCCGACCTGCCGGAGGTCATCGACGAGATCACCTACCAGCGCGTGGTCGAGAACGCCGGAGCGACCTGGGACTACTTTCCCGGCCACTTCGATCCGGCCTACGCCCAAGGTCAGGGAAATCCAACCATTTTCGTCAACACCATGCATCTGGCCGGGTTCGCCGACCGCATCGCAACCGATTGGGCGGGCCCGAGCAGCCGCGTGGTGCGGCGCTCCATGCGCCTAGCCGCCTCGATCTACGCCGGGGACACCATGGTCGGGCGAGGCAGAGCGGTGGCCAAACGCTGTGACACCACTATTGACCCGCCGCGCTACCTGGTCGACCTGCAGATTGAGGTGCGCAACCAGCGCGGTGAGCTGTGCTGCCCGGCCGAGATCACTCTGCAGCTAATCGATGTCGGATGTGACGGCAGTGGATGACGAGTTCGAATTGCATCTGGCAGTGTGCCGACGATTCGGCGCGGCGGCTGCCGCGGCGAATGGCAAGTGGGACAGACGATCACCGTGCGACGCTTGGGATGCCCGGGGAGTGCTTGAGCACGTAATCGGCTTCCATGACGTATTGCTCTTGCGGCCCCTGACGCTCAAGCCCGCCCGACCACGCGAAGATCCGCTTGCGCGTTGGGAATTAACGTATGACTCGTTGGTCTTGGCCTTTCGATCCGCCAACACAACACATCCGGAAGTGTTCAAGGTGCTACCCCAACTCACGCGCGATGTCTTGATCCACACCTGGGACCTCGCTCGCGCAGTAGGGGCCGACGATCGGCTGGACCCCGTTTGGTGCGAACTTTTCTACGCTGACTTAACAACGGATTGGCAGGCTCTGAGCGCGTCAGATATGTTCCATGATCCTGTTCAGGTAAACGACGAAGCAGATGTGCAAGCAATGCTTCTCGCGCGGCTCGGCCGCGATCCGTCATGGTGTTAGCGGAGTTTTCATAGCGGCGGCATCTTTCCGTTGCACGCCACCGATTGCAGTTCGACGTACTCGTCGAGGCCCTCGGGCCCGAACTCGCGCCCGATCCCCGAGTGCTTGAAGCCCCCGAACGGGGTGCTGATATCGAGCATGTACATGTTGATGCCGTAGGTGCCGGTCCGCACCCGCGCGGCGATCTGAAGGCCGTGCGCGGTGTCTGCGGTCCATACCGAACCGGCCAGACCGTAGTCGCTGTCGTTGGCGATCCGGACCGCCTCGTCCTCGTCGGTGTAGGTGAGCACCGTCAGGACAGGGCCGAAGATCTCTTCGCGGGCGATGCGCATGTCGTTGGTGGCGTCGGTGAACAGCGTGGGACGCACATACCACCCATGCGGTTCCGGACTGTCTGGACCGCCGACGACGACGCGTGCGCCCTCCTGCTGGCCTGACCGGATGAAGTCCTGCACCCGCTGCTGTTGTCGTTGTGCGACAAGGGGTCCGATGTCGG
>JAVROG010000470.1:0-3901 GCA_032162865.1 Mycobacterium sp.
CTCCGGCGAGGACTCCGGCGGGATGGTCCTCAACGAGCTGATTCCAATTCTGGACAGCCACGGCTTGGATACCTCGCGAGTCGCTTTCCTGGGCTGGTCGATGGGCGGCTACGGCGCATTGTTGCTCGGCGGTCGGCGGGGTGCGGGCCGGACCGCGGCGATCTGCGCCGTGAGCCCGGCACTGTGGACATCCGCCGGGGCGGCCGCACCCGGCGCATTCGACGGCTCCGACGACTATGCCGCCAACTCGGTGTGGGGGATGCCCGCCCTGGGATCGATCCCGATCCGGGTGGACTGCGGCGACAGCGATCCGTTCTACTCCGCGACCAAGCAGTTCATCGCTGCGCTGCCGAACCCTCCGGCGGGCGGCTTTTCACCGGGCGGTCACAACGGGGAGTTCTGGAGCTCGCAGTTGCCGGCCGAGTTGACCTGGATGGCGCCGCTGCTCACGTCGTGAGTGTTTGGGGCATCGCTTGCAAGCATCGGTGAACCTGCAGTCTGGGCGCCACCCATCCAGTCTCGGGTTACGCTCGCGATCGTGAGTGTGCCGTTTGGTTGGGACTCCCCGTACGCCTGGCCCCGAACACCCATCTTGGGCGCGAACGCGGTCTGTACATCGCAACCGCTGGCCGCTCAGGCCGGGCTTCGGATGCTCGCCGACGGGGGGAACGCGGTCGACGCGGCCATCGCCACCGCCATCACTCTCACGGTGGTCGAACCGGTGTCGAACGGCATCGGGTCGGACGCCTTCGCCATCGTTTGGGACGGCCAGAAGCTGCACGGCCTCAACGCGTCGGGCCGCTCGCCTGCGGCGTGGACACCGGAATTCTTTGGCGGTGAAGGGGTTCCGGTACTCGGCTGGAATTCCGTGACGGTGCCCGGCGCGGTGTCGGCCTGGACGGAGCTGCACGCCAAATTCGGTAGGCTGCCGTTCGAACGGCTCTTCGCGCCCGCCGTCTCATATGGGCGCGACGGTTTTCCGGTGTCACCCATCGTCGCATCGCAGTGGGGCGCTCAAGTCCCGCTCTTCGCGACCCAACCCGGGTTCGCTGCGGCGTTCATGCCCGGCGGACGCGCACCAAAGCCCGGTGAGCTGTTCACCTTCGCCGAACACGCCGCGACGCTGGAAAAGATCGCGGCGACCAACGGGGAGGCGTTCTATCGAGGGGAATTGGCGGAGCAGCTCGAGGCGCACTCAACCGCTAACGGCGGCTGCATGCGCGCCAGCGACCTGGCCGCCCACCATGCCGACTGGGTGGGCACCATCAGCGGAGACTACCGTGGCTACACCGTCCACGAAATTCCACCCAACGGTCAGGGCATTGTCGCGCTGATCGCTCTTGGAATTCTGGAGCAATTCGACATGTCCTGCTGGGCAGTCGATTCCGCCGACAGTGTGCATCTGCAGATCGAAGCCCTGAAACTCGCCTTTGCCGACGCGCAGGCCTATGTCGCCGACATCGACCACATGACGGTGAGCACCGGGCAACTCCTCGATAAAGAGTATTTGCAACAGCGCGCCGCGTTGATCGATCCGAGGCGGGCGAATCCCGGGTACGCCGGAACACCCAAGGGGGGCACCGTTTATCTGACCGCCGCCGATGCGTCCGGATTGATGGTGTCGATGATCCAGTCGAATTATATGGGCTTCGGCTCGGGCGTGGTGGTGCCGGGAACCGGGATTGCGCTACAGAACAGAGGCGCTGATTTCACTGTGTCACAAGGACATCCGAACCAAATCGGGCCAAGCAAGCGCCCCTACCACACGATCATCCCGGGCTTTTTAACCAAGGATGGCGCGCCGGTGATGAGCTTCGGAGTGATGGGTGGACCCATGCAACCGCAAGGGCATGTGCAGGTTTTGGTCCGTATCGCCGACTATGGCCAAAATCCGCAAACGGCCTGCGACGGTCCCCGGTTTCGCTGGGTGCAGGGCACACAGGTCAGCTGCGAGAAGGGATTTCCGCCATCAACCCTCGACGAGTTGCGCCAGCGCGGCCACGACCTGCTGAGCCTGGACGACTACAACTCGTTCGGAAGCTGCCAGGCGATCTGGCAATTGGACGGCGGGTATCTCGCCGCCAGTGATCCACGGCGGGACGGGCAGGCTTGCGTCTTCTGAACGCGGCTAGAGGCTGATCTTTCCCTCTGCGGCGCGCAATCCAATATCAGTTCGAAAATGGCTGCCGGGCAACCGAATTGAACTCAATATGGCGTATGCGTCCGCGCGCGCCTCGGAGAGATCGGCGCCGGCACCGACCACCGACAACACTCGGCCGCCGGAAGAGACGATCGCACCGTCGTCGCGTCGTGCGGTTCCGGCATGCAGGACGCCGTCGGCTTCGGAACCGGTGATGACGTCTCCCACCCGGGGACGCCCGGGATAGTTCTCGGCCGCCAGCACCACCGTCACGGCCGCGCCGTCCCGCCAACGCAACTCGGGAAAATCAGCCAACTTACCGGTGCCGGCGGCATGCAGCAGCTGACCAAGCGGCGAGTCCAGTAGGGCGAGTACGGCCTGGGTCTCCGGATCGCCGAAGCGACAGTTGAATTCGACCACCGCCGGTCCGTTCGAGGTGATGGCCAGACCGGCATAGAGCAGTCCGCTGAACGCGCTTCCACGCGCAACCAGTTCGGCCGCGACAGGTTCGACGATCCGGCTGACGATCTCCCGGTAGACGTCGTCGGGCAGCCACGGCACCGGCGCGTAAGCGCCCATACCGCCGGTGTTGGGGCCGGCGTCGCCGTCGCCGACGCGTTTGAAGTCCTGCGCAGCCAGCAGTGGAACCACGGTTGCGCCGTCGACCACACAGAACAGCGATACCTCCGGGCCGTCGAGAAAAGACTCCAGCAGCACGGGATGACCGGCTTCGAGTAAACCCGCGGCGTGGGCGCGGGCGGCATCCCGATCCGGTGTCACCACCACACCCTTCCCGGCCGCCAACGAGTCGTCTTTCACCACCCACGCCGGATCCCCGGCTGGTGGCCCGAAGCGATCAAGTGCCGCGTCCAAATGCGCAGGATTGTCGACGATTTCGCTGGACGCGGTGCGAACCCCGGCCGTTGCCATGACTTCCTTGGCGAACGCTTTGGAGCCTTCAATGCGGGCCGCGTCCTTGCCCGGCCCGAAGCAGACAATTCCCGCGGCGCGCAGGGCGTCAGCCACTCCGAGCACCAGCGGTACCTCCGGTCCGACGACCACCAGGGCGGCCTCGACCTTGCGGGCCAAGGCGATCACGCTCTCACCGGAGGTGATGTCGACGTCGTACTGCTCAGCCAGCCGGGCGGTGCCGGCGTTACCCGGGGCGACGATCAATCCCGTGACTTGCGGATCTCTGCTGAGTGCCAGCAGGAGGGCATGTTCACGGGCACCAGAACCAATTACCAGAACGCGCACGACACGTCAGAGTAGCCGCAACGCCTTACAGGATCTTTTCGAGCAGGTTCTTGAGGTCCTTTTGCTGCCCGACAGTGAGACGTCCCAGACGCTTATCGAACTCGTCCGACAGCAGCCCGAGGCCGTCGGCAGCGGCTCGACGTCCGGCCGGGGTGAGCAGCAGACGATGGCGCCGCAGATCGGCGGGATCGATCTCGCGCCGCACGAAGTCCGCTGCCTCGAGCCGCTTCAGGTAGAGCGTGACCGTCGCCTTGGGCATGCTCAACGCCACGGCAAGCTCGGCAGGGTAGGGATGCTCGTCGATCTCGGCGAGTAGGAACAGTTCCTTTGACTCGAGCCCCAGCGCGCAGATATCGGCCTCGACGCAGGAGATGACCGACAACAGCACCCGGTAGTTCAGCGACCAGATCTTGGCCGCATCGACAGCGGACATCGACTTGCCAGATCGTTCAGTAACGAACTAGTTTATAAATGAACAAACGCATAACCGAACAATTTACCAGA
>JAVROG010000471.1:0-2780 GCA_032162865.1 Mycobacterium sp.
CCACCAGTCGGCGGGTAAAGCTCGGGAAAGGGAACGGCTGAAAACCCAACCGCTGGGGTTGCCAATCCGGGTGCAGGAATCGATAGTCCTGCGGGCGATAGGTCAGCGCGGTCTTGATCGCCGGTTGCGGTTGCGGCAGGTACGCTCCCGTCGACAAGGCCGTCGCCGCCTTCGGCCGGTCGCCGTTGATGCGTTGCTGCGCAATCACAATCGAATCAATAAGGGAGGCCGCCGCCTGCGGCCGATGCTCGATGAGGTCGTCGTGGGCCAGGACCACGCAGCATGCATGGTCGCGCCACACGTCGCCGAGAAACGTGTGAATGCGGCCGATCTTGCGCACCTGAGCCATGGCGTTGAACGGGTCGGCCACGACGTAGCCACTGATCGACCGGTTGGCCAGCGCCGGCACCATGTCCGAGGGGCTCATGACGATCAGTTCCACCGTCCGAGCGCTGCGCGAGGCGCTGCGCCGCACCACCGGAACCAGATCGTGCGCACGCAGCAGCTGCTGGAGAATGATGTTGTGGATCGACCACCAGAACGGTATGGCCACCTGCGTCCCGGCCAGTTGCCCGAGGTCGGTGATGTTGGGCGCGACGGTCAATGCCGAACCGTTGGTGTGGTTCCAGCTCAACACCCGAACCGGGCTGCGCAGTAAGAAGCGCAATTGGATGGCCGTTGGCATCAGCATGTGCACCGCGTCGACCTGGCGGGTGACGAAAGCTTCGGCCAGCGACGCCCAGCTGCGGAAGAGCACGGGCTTGGCCGCACTCACCACGCCCGGCTGGTAGAGGCCGACCGCATGCGCAATCAGTAGCGGCGCGGCGTCGGTGATGGGCAGGTATCCGACGCGCAGCTGCCCGCTGGTGTTCGCGCGGTCGATGCTGGCAGCGCGAGCGAGGTCGGCCACCCCGGCCAGTCCCCCAGCCGCCGCCAACGCGACGGTTCCGGTCAGCAGTGACCGCCGTGGGACACCGCTCACTGTTCGACCAGACGGTAATTGTCCAGAATCTCCTGCCTCAGCTCCTGGCTGCCGGGCCACCATTCGCGGCGGATCCTCCCGTCGGGGCCGAGCAAGACGACGCGGCTGGCCAGCAGCAGCGCCTCGTCCACGTCGTGGGTCACCAGGACGACGGTGATGCCCAGGTCGGCCGCGAGGGTGGCCAGCCACGACTGCAGATCCGCGCGGATAGCCGGGTCCAGGGCGCTGAAAGGCTCGTCCAGCAGCAACAACCGGGGCCGGTGGGCCACCGCGCGGATAATCGCGACCCGCTGCGCTTGTCCACCAGAGAGTTGATCGGGGTATCGGTCCGCCACTCGGTCCAGCTCGAAACGCCGTAGCAGTTCCGCTGCGTAACTTGGTTCGAACGAATTCCGGTGTGCGGCGAATCGTCCTGCGATCATGACGTTCTCGCCGGCGGTCAACCAGGGCATCAGCAGGGCCTGTTGGAACACAACACCGGTGTGCGGCCGGGCTGAGCCGTTACCGCTGGTCCATTCGACGGTTCCCGACGTGAGCTTTTCCAGCCCGGCGATCACCCGCAACAGCGTGGACTTGCCGCTGCCGCTGCGTCCGAGGATGGCCAGAAATTCGCCGTCGTCAATGGTCAGGTTGATGTCGGTCAGAGCATGGCTGTCTGCGCCAAAGCGCTTGTGGCCGCCGACTATTCGTACCGTGCCGGTTCCCACTTGTGGATTCCTCTCGAAGGCGTGCCGCGCCTGTCCGCGGGCACGACACAGGGGTGACGGTGCCATTGGACGCACGCCCTGTCGAGGCGACTCCATTCACCGGCGTCAGTCGTGGGAAGTCCTCCGGCGTGGCGGGCGGTAACCGCGACAGTGCATCCGCGCGATCACCCGCAGGAATGACGGGAGCTGATCGACACCAAATCACTTGCAGTGCAACGGATTCACGGAATTTGCGGGCGAGGTCTGCGCTGCAACCAAGTAGCCCGCACGACCTCCGGCGCGGCGACATCGGCAGCCGATAGGCAAGCTAACGAAATTAGATCCCGCTGATCGGAACCACGGTCTGTCGCAGTCACGGTCGCGACGGGTAGCTTTTTCTGACACCACCGTCGAAGGAGCTGCAATGGGGTTCCTCAAGCCCAACCTGCCTGTTGTCGACGTGCCCGAGTGGAGAACGCGCCCACGCGCCGAGCGGATTGTGCCGATGGCGCGCCACATCGCCGAGAACGGATTCGGCACCCCGCTGGTGATGCACGTGATGTACGGCGTGAAGATCGCGCTGTACATCCTCGGCGGCTGGCTGTTCGCGTGGTCGACGAAGGGGATCGACGGGTTCACCGAGGTCGCCACCTGGTGGTCGGAACCGATCGTGTTTCAGAAGGCCGTGCTCTACACGATGCTGTTTGAAGTCGTTGGCCTCGGATGCTGTTTCGGGCCGCTTGCCGGGCGCTACTTCCCACCGATCGGTTCGATCCTGTACTGGTTGCGGCCCGGGACCATTCGGTTGCCACCGTGGCCCGACCGGGTACCGCTGACCCGGGGCTACAACAGAAGCCCGTTCGACGCGGTGCTCTACGCGGCACTGCTCGTGCTGCTCGTGCTCGCGCTGGTTTCCGACGGCACCGGGCCAATTCCTGCCCTGGACACGGCGATCGGCGTGCTGCCGTGGTGGCAGAGCGTCGCGATCCTCTCCGTTCTGGCCGTGCTCGGCCTGCGCGACAAGGTCATCTTCCTGGCCGCCCGCGGCGAGGTGTACACCCCGTTGACGGTGGCGTTCCTGTTCGCCGGGGCCGACATCGTCGTCGGCGCAA
>JAVROG010000472.1:0-2803 GCA_032162865.1 Mycobacterium sp.
GCAAGACGCTCGGGCTGCTTGGCCTCGGCCGGGTCGGCAAGCGGATGGCCGAATACGCGAAAGTGTTTGGCATGGAAGTCATTGCGTGGAGCCAGAACCTCACCGACGAGGCCGCGGCGGCGGTCGGCGCGCGGCGGGTCGGGAAGGCGGCGCTCTTCGCAGAGTCCGATGTCGTCTCCATCCACGTGGTGCTCTCGGAGCGAACGCGAGGTCTGGTTGCCGAGCCCGAACTGGCCCGGATGAAGCCAACTGCATACTTGATCAACACGTCTCGGGGTCCGATCGTCGACGAGGCCGCCTTGATCGCCGCGCTTCGCAACGGGCGTATTGCCGGAGCCGGGCTGGATGTGTTTGATATTGAGCCTCTCCCGGCCGGACATTCGTTGCGGCTGCTTACCAATGTGACGTTGTCCCCGCATCTGGGTTACGCCACCCGCGAGATGCTCAGTGCCTTCTACGCGGACACCGCGGAAGCCGTGCTGGGCTGGCTGAATGGGGAGCCCACCCGGATCGCGAATCCCGAAGCGTTGCAACGGCAATCCTGATTACGACTCCGACGAACTGGCCCAGTAGGGACTTCGCACCGCATCGAGCGCTTCGGTGACGTAGCGGTCCAGCGGGCGCGGGCTCGCCGATTGGCGCACCCACTGCTGAAACGCGAAATCGCCTGCGGTGAAACCAAGTTGAACCAGCAATCCGGGGCGGATGTCGACCTCGGGATCGAGGGCCATTCGTTCGCCGATCAGCTTGGTCGCCCGGTCCCTGTCGGCGGGGGTATACATCGTGACCTTGTCCAGCAGATCGGGAACCACCAGCAGCGCCTCGCGCCACTCGTCGCAGTCGGCCGCCTCGAATGACCGGGTCCGGCTGACGATGGCATTGATCAGCGCGACGTCGGGCGACTCATCGGCCGGCCGCCCCTCGAGCAGGCTGACGATTGCGGCGCCGCCGTGGCGGACCGGTGCGAGCAGCAACTCTTCCTTCGTTGGCACGTGCCGGAAGAAAGTGCGCGGCGAAACACCTGCGGCCGCGGCGATTTCCTCGGTGGTGACGGCGTCGTAACCTCGTTCCACGAATAGCCGAAACGCCGCGCGCCTGATCTCGGCGCGGATCTGGGCGCGCTGCCGATCTCGCAGCGACTGTGTCATCGGAACGAGCCGATCCCGCCGTCGACCTGGATGGTCTGCCCGGTGATGAACGTCGCGTCCGTGCTGAGCAGGAACGCCACCAGCGCACCCACATCGGTGCGGACATCACCGATCCGCTTCATCGGCACCCGTCCCACCGCCTTGGCGTAATCGTTGGGCGCGAACTGTTTCCACAGTTTCACGCCGTCGGACTCGGCGAAGGGACAGATGACGTTGACCCGGATGTTGTCCCGCCCCCATTCGAGAGCGGCCACCTTGGACAGCCCGCGGATGCCTTCCTTGGCCGCGGCATAACCGCCCCACTTGGGTTCGCCTCCGGTGCCCGTTCCCGAGCCGAGGTTCACGATCGACCCGCCGCCCGCCTCGACCATCAGCGGGTAGACCGCCTGCATCAGCAGGAATGTTGCGCGAGGTCCGACGTCGTAGCCGAGCGCCAGGTCCTCGGTGGTGATGTCCACGAATCGCTTTGGCTCGTTGGTGGCGATGGCATTGTTGACCAGGCCGTGCACCGTGCCGAAAGAGTCGACCGCGGCCGTGGCGATCCGCTGCGCACTGTCGGGGTCGCGTAGGTCGGCAACAAGCTTCTCGACACGACCCAGTTCGGTGAGCTCGTCGGTCGTCGCCGCAAGCAATTCATCCTGGATATCGACCAGCAGCAACGCCGCACCGCGTTCCAGCAAGGCCGCGGCGATGCCCTTGCCCACGCCCTGGGCGGCGCCGGTGACGATCGCGACGTGCCCGCGCATCGAATCGGGATGGGTGTAGGTCGCCTCGTGGTAAGTCATCGCGCCGGCCCGAGCTGCAGGGGTTCCCCGCGGTGCATTTCGTAGGTACTGCGTGCCCCGCCGGGCAGCTCGATGAATTCCACTGCGGTCCCGTCCGGGTCCTTGACGAAAAACATTCGCACGCCACCGATTTCGAATGGCTCCTGTTCGGGGGTGTAGCCGGCTTCGGTGAGGCGGCGGTGCGTGTCGTCGAGATCGGTGACGGACAGCGAGATGTTCTGGATTCCGGTGATGCCCGGACGCACCGGCTTGCGATCGGGCCGATTGGAGCCGAGGGAAAGCAGTTCGATCATCAATCCGCCGAGCAGCCCGCCGACGACGCGGCCTTCCTGCTTGCGCTGCGCATGCAGGAGATCGTCGAAAGGCTCTCCGGAGATGAGGCTTTCGAAGACGACCTCCATGCCGAGCACCTCGCGGTAGAACGTCAGGGCACGGTCCATGTCGGTCACGCCGACGACGAGGTGACAGAACGACACGTCGGTCAGAACACTGCTCATGGTCTGCCCGCCGCGAACTTGGCGGCGGCACTGCCCGCGAACAGCGGCAGATCCAGGTATGTCTTGATGCCGGGCTCGGCGGCACAGACGTAGGGGATGGCGTTGACGCAATGGTTGGCGGTGACGACGATCCCTGGGTTCCGTACCAGCCCTTCGGCAATCGACTGCGGTTGCAGTCCCTTGAACGTGAGGCTCACGTCGGGGTCGCCGGTGATCTCCACCTCGAAGCGCTCGCCCTGCTCCCCGAAGTCCCAGGCCGGTTCCAAGTTCTCTTCACCCATCAGCCAGTTCACCGCGGCGGTGATCACCGGTTCTCCGTCGGCGAGCGCCTGCCAGCGGAAGCGCCGTGCCGCTACCGTCCCCTTGGTGATCG
>JAVROG010000473.1:0-4416 GCA_032162865.1 Mycobacterium sp.
CCCGTCCCGCGAATCCGAGACAAGGAAAAGAATCAGTGGCGCTCGTCGTGCAGAAGTACGGCGGATCCTCGGTGTCCGACGCCGACCGGATTCGCCGCGTTGCCGAGCGGATCGTGGAGACCAAAAAGCAGGGCAATGACGTGGTGGTGGTCGTTTCCGCTATGGGCGACACCACCGACGACCTGCTGGATCTGGCTCAACAAGTCTGCCCGGTTCCGCCACCGCGGGAACTGGACATGCTGCTGACCGCGGGGGAGCGGATCTCCAACGCCCTGGTGGCCATGGCGATCGAATCGCTGGGCGCCCATGCCCGGTCGTTCACCGGTTCGCAAGCGGGCGTCATCACCACCGGCACGCACGGCAACGCCAAGATCATCGATGTCACACCGGGTCGGTTGCAGGCCGCCCTGGACGAAGGCCGGGTCGTCTTGGTGGCCGGCTTCCAAGGCGTGAGCCAAGACACCCGTGATGTCACCACTTTGGGCCGTGGTGGCTCGGACACCACCGCTGTCGCCCTGGCCGCGGCGCTGGGCGCCGACGTGTGCGAGATCTATACCGATGTGGACGGCATCTTCAGTGCCGACCCGCGGATTGTGCCGAAGGCCCGCAAGCTCGAGACGGTCACCTTCGAGGAGATGCTTGAGTTGGCCGCCTGCGGTGCCAAGGTGCTGATGCTGCGCTGCGTGGAATATGCACGGCGCTACAACCTTCCGGTGCACGTCCGGTCGTCGTACTCGGACCGGCTAGGCACTCTCGTTGTCGGATCGATCAAGGACAAACCCATGGAAAGCCCTCTTCTGACCGGTGTCGCGCACGACCGCAGCGAGGCCAAGGTGACCATCGTCGGGCTGCCCGACATCCCTGGATACGCGGCCAAGGTGTTCCGAGCTGTCGCCGACGCCGACGTGAACATCGACATGGTGCTGCAGAACGTGTCAAAGGTCGAGGACGGCAAGACCGACATCACATTCACCTGCTCGCGCGACAGCGGACCCACCGCGGTAGCCAAGCTGGACGCGCTGAAAGACGAAATCGGTTTCACCCAGCTGCTCTACGACGACCACATCGGCAAGGTGTCGCTGATCGGGGCCGGCATGCGCAGCCACCCCGGCGTCACCGCGACGTTCTGTGAGGCGCTGGCTGCGGTCGGAGTCAATATCGAGCTGATCTCCACCTCCGAGATACGGATTTCGGTTCTTTGCCGCGATACCGAACTAGATAAGGCCGTTGTTGCGTTACACGAGGCGTTCGGGCTCGGTGGCGAGGAGGAGGCAACGGTGTATGCGGGGACGGGACGTTAGATGGTTGCCGTTGGGGTAGTAGGTGCCACCGGTCAGGTGGGTCAGGTGATGCGCACGCTGCTCGAAGAGCGCGACTTTCCGGCAACGTCGGTGCGGTTTTTCGCGTCCGCCCGCTCGCAGGGTCGCAAGTTGCCGTTCCGTGGCCAGGAGATCGAGGTCGAAGACGCCGAGACCGCCGACCCGAGCGGGCTGGACATCGCGTTGTTCTCCGCTGGCGGGGCCATGTCGAAGGTGCAGGCGCCACGGTTCGCCGCTGCCGGAGTGACGGTGATCGACAACTCGTCGGCCTGGCGCAAGGACCCCGACGTGCCGCTGGTGGTGTCCGAGGTGAATTTCGAAACGGACGTCCTCCGGGCCGGGCCGCTCAAAAAGGGCATCATTGCTAACCCGAACTGCACCACCATGGTGGCGATGCCGGTGCTGAAGGTGCTGCACGACGAAGCCCAATTGGTTCGCCTGGTGGTGTCCTCTTACCAGGCGGTCTCAGGCAGCGGCCTGGCCGGCGTCGAGGAATTGGCCGCGCAGGCACGGGCGGTCATCGGCGGCGCCGAGCAGTTGGTGCACGACGGTGGTGCCGTGGACTTCCCGGCACCGAGCAAGTACGTCGCGCCGATCGCGTTCAACGTGGTAGCGCTGGCCGGGGCGTTGGTGGACGACGGCTCCGGTGAAACAGACGAGGATCAGAAGCTGCGTTCGGAGAGCCGCAAGATTCTCGGCATTCCCGAACTGCTGGTCAGTGGCACCTGCGTGCGGGTTCCGGTATTTACCGGCCACTCCTTATCGATCAACGCCGAATTCGCTCGGCCGATCTCACCCGAGCGGGCCCGCGAACTACTCGAAGGCGCCCCCGGTGTGAAGCTGGTGGACGTGCCGACACCGTTGGCCGCCGCCGGCGTCGACGAATCATTGGTCGGCCGGATCCGGCAGGATCCGGGGGTGCCCGACGGGCGTGGCTTGGCGCTGTTCGTCTCCGGAGACAACCTGCGCAAGGGCGCGGCCCTGAATACCATCCAGATCGCCGAGCTACTGGCTGCCGAGTTGTAAGGCGCGCCAAGGTTTCAATGTCGGTCGGCTGCCCTGATCGGATCCGGAACGCCGACGCTCACAGCCGCCACATAAGTAGCGCATAGCCGCAACTACTGTTTGCCCAGGCATCATCCGTTTCATGAGCGAAATTTCTGACACCCCCACCACGCGGACTTCAACCGCGGTAGCACCAGAACGGCCATCAGACGCATTGGCATACAAGATCCCGAGGGTCTTCAAAGCCGCAGCGTGGGTGGCGATCGTCGCCGGGATCACCTTCATCGTCTCGGTTATCTTCTTCACCGGCATGGCCCTGGGACACCACGGCGGCGGTCATCACCGCCATCACCACAAGCACCATTCGGGGATGATGCACCACAGCGGCTTTCCTAACGGTGGGGCACCGCAGGTGAGTCCTGGCACCGGCCCCGGCGGCCCTAGCCAGGTGCCCCCCTCGGTCGCGCCGTCGACAACGCCCGCCCCGACACCCGGCCGCTAACAAACCTGCAACCCATAGCCCGGCGCTCGCACGAGCGCCGGGCTTTATCAATTCATCGCAACTATGTGGGCCGAACCCTTTACGGTCGCGTGGGCCTGAGCAATATTCAGAACATGAGCGAAACACCCGATCGTCCCGATCCGCCAACTTCGACTCCGTCAACCTCGACTCCGTCCACATCTGTCGCCACAGCCCCGCCCCCGCCCCGACCGGCCTACGAAAAGCCACCAAGGCTCTACCGCGTCGCGGCATGGGTGGTGATCGTCGCCGGGATCGTCTTCATCGCATCAACTCTGTTCTTTGCCGGCGCGATGGTCTTTGGGGGCGGCCACTGTCACCACCGCCACCATCACGGGCAATTTCAGCCCGGCGGTCCGGGCGGCCCCGGTGGTCCTGGCGGCGGCGGCCCCGGGGGCCAATGGCAGTTCAGGTTCCCCGGCCCCCCGCCTCCGGGAATGGGCCCCGGCTTCCCGGGCGGTCCGGGCGGTCCCGGTGGTCCGGCCGCGGGTCCGCCGCCTGGGCCTGCTCCCGCTCAATCGCCAACTTCTGGCCCGAGCGCTTCCAGTAGTCCGCCCAGTCGCCCCTAGCCGCGGGTCGGTAGGACCCACTACTTGGCGCTCCAGAATCATTTCATGACTCGATCCAGAGTGGGCGCATACTGAGGTACGTGGCCTCAGTGTCGCGTGACTACCGACTCGGCGCCGGAGTTTCGGAGCGCCGAGTGTTGGGGTATCACCCTTTCGGTTCTGTTCGGTCGTGCGAGTCGGGGCCGGGTGGCAGGGTGTGTGCAGCCCACACGAATTACTCTGCTGCCCTTGTATTTCCGTTCAACAGCCCAATTAACGAGGAGATCTCGAATGACGGAGCGTTTCACCACCACTGACGCCGGCAGCCCCGCGCCCAGTGACGAGAGGTCGTTGACGATCGGTCCGGACGGTCCGATCCTGTTGCAGGATCACTACCTGATTGAGCAGATGGCGCAGTTCAATCGGGAACGAATCCCCGAACGCCAGCCACACGCCAAGGGTGGCGGCGCGTTCGGTCATTTCGAGGTGACCAATGACGTCAGCAAATTCACTCGGGCGGCGGTGTTCCAACCGGGCACTAAGACCGACACACTGATCAGGTTCTCCACCGTGGCCGGCGAGCGCGGCAGCCCAGACACCTGGCGGGACCCACGCGGATTCGCGCTGAAGTTCTACACGTCCGAGGGCAACTTCGACATGGTCGGCAACAACACGCCGGTCTTCTTCATGCGGGATCCGATGAAGTTCCAGCACTTCATCCGTTCCCAGAAGCGGCGGCAGGCCAGCAACGTGCGCGACCACAACATGCAGTGGGATTTCTTGACCCTCGTGCCGGAGTCGGCGCATCAGGTGACCTGGCTGATGGGCGATCGCGGTATCCCCAAGAGCTGGCGTCAGATGAACGGCTACAGCAGCCACACCTACACCTGGATCAACGCCGCCGACGAGATCTTCTGGGTGAAGTACCACTTCATCAGCGATCAGGGCATCGGCTACCTGACCCAAAAGGACGCGGATCGGCTAGCCGGCGAAGATGGCGATTACCACCAACGCGACCTGTACG
>JAVROG010000474.1:0-6354 GCA_032162865.1 Mycobacterium sp.
TAGCCGAAACGCTTCCTTGGTGCCGTGCTGTGCGCGTGTCTTGACGAAGTTGAACTCGCCCGGCGCGAATTGCAAGTTAGTGCCGTATGCGTGGAACAGATAGCTCGCGACTTCTTCGCCCTGATACACCTGGCTCTGTTCGACAAGTCGGAATGCTTCCTTGGCGATGACCACTCCGTCGGCCGGCATCTTGGCCGCTTTCTCCGCCCAGTACCGTGCGCGTGCCGTCACCGACCCGGGTTCGCATGTCTCAGTGAATATTCCGAGGTGGGCGAACTCACCGGCTTCGACGATATCGCCCGTCAGCAGCAGCCGCCGCGCCAGCACCGGGCCCAACCGGTGAAAGAACATGTGCAGGCTGCCCAATGCGGGCCCGAGGAAACGTGTTGCCGGCATGCCGATCTTGGTATCGCGGGCGATGACGGAAATATCGGTCATCAGTGCAATCTCAAAGCCGCCGCCTAATGCGTAGCCAGCGATCTCTCCGACCGTGACCTTCGGAAAGCCCATCAGATTGTGGTAGAAGCTAAATGACTTGCGGTCCACCGTGAGTCGGCGGCGCTGACTGGGACGGCTGGGACGTGCGGGGGGCGCCTGATCCTCCGAATCCGAACTCTGGGCTCCCTCGCCATACCAACCGTAGGCGTTGTTCATGTCGGCCCCGGTGCTGAATGTTCCGCCTTCACCGCGCAGTAGCACCACGGTCAGGTCGTCGTCCTCGGCGACACTATCCAGGCATCGGGCGACCGCATCGCGCATGGCCGGGTCGTAAGTATTGCGGTGCTTGGGGTTGTTCAGAGTGATCGTGGCGATGCGCAGATCCCGATCAACATCGAAAAGTACCCGATCGTCTGACGAATCAGAAGCGGTCATGTGTCGAACTCCTCTCGGCGCCTGCCGAATTGGGTGGTGGAGAGCTGATCCGGCCGCGATGCCAGCGTGTTGACCTCACCGATGCAGAGCACCTCGTCACCGAGCAGCAGCCGTGCCGTCGAGGTGATCCCGCGCTCGACCTGCGAACGCGTGATATCGAACCGCAACTCGGTCAACACCGGCGTCGGCCGGCGGAAGGTAACGGTCAATGACCGCGTCTTGCCGGACAACCCGGTGACGCAATTCTGGTGCTGCATGACACAGTCGAAAAACACGCCAAGAAAACCGCCGTGCACCAACCCGGGCGGTCCCTCGTAGATCAGCGGGAAGGTGACCCGCCCGGTGGCCTGCTCGGCGTCGATATGATCGAAACGGTATTCGGGAAAGCACGGGTTGAACGCGCCGATATCCGTCGCATGATCGAGATAGATCCGCCGTGCGTCGTCGGCACGGTCGCCGATTCGAGGCGCCAAATCCGTCGGCGCCGCGGCAGCCAGTTCGCGTTCCCAATCGGCGAACTGCGCGAGCATGGCGTCCACCGTCGGGTGGGGATGTTCCAGCGACAACAGCAGGGAGCCGAGACGCCGAATGGCGTCGGCCGCGGCGACGGTCTGGGCCAGTGGTGCTTCACCGAACCTAGTGCTCCCGGTGCTTGCCTGCGGTGAACCTTCGGCCATACGTCCTCTTTCACCTGGCTGTTCCGTCGGCAGCGTATCCTTGCTAACTTGTACAGCGTAGCAATCGTATCGCCTACTGTATGGGTAACTATAGCGGCGTAGAAAGGCCGGATTCGATAGTGAGTCACGAGGCCGACTCGGCCGGTGCCCAGGGTTCGGTGACGGCGCGCCCCGAAGGGGCGATTCTTCGGATCACCCTCGACCGCCCGTCGCACCGTAACTCGTTGACACACGCGATGATCCAGACGTTGGTCGATACACTGTCCGAGGCGGCCACCGATGGCTCCTTGCGTGCGATCCACATCCGCGGTGCCGGGGAAGACTTTTGCGCGGGCGCTGATTGGGTGGCCAGCAACAGTGCCGGCGAGCAGCGCCCCCGCACCGGTGACCTGGTGCGACGCGTTCCCCATGCCGCCCATCGCGTGATCGAACTCGTCCACACCATGCAGCTGCCGGTGCTGTGCAGCGTGCGAGGTTGGGCCGTGGGCATGGGTGCCAACTTGGCGCTGGCCGCGGACTTCACCGTGGCCACCACCGATGCCCTGTTCTGGGAGCCCTTTATTGACCGCGGGTTCAGCCCGGACTCGGGCTCCACCTGGCTGCTCCCCCGACTGGTCGGCGTGGCCCGAGCCAGGCGGATGCTGCTGCTCGGCGAGAAGGTGAGCGCAACCGATGCCGCCGACTGGGGTTTGATCCACCAGTGCGTGGATGCGCCGGACTTCGAGAACGTGGTCGAGGAGTTGTTGGGCCGGTTGGCAGCTGGGCCCACGGTGGCGATCGGACTGGCCAAGCAGGCCTTGGACTTCGGGCAGCGGGCCACGCTGGGCGAGTCTTTGACGCAGGAACTGTTCAATCTGGAATTATCCTGTCGAACAAGCGATTTCAAGGAAGGCCTAGAGGCCTTTCGACAACGACGCGCGCCCGTTTTCCGGGGTCGGTAAATGGTCATGAAGGGACACAACGATGGCCACGTTTGACACCATCACCTACGACGTCGACGGGCATACTGCCACCATCACGCTGAACCGCCCTGAGGCCCTCAACGCCCTGAGCCCGCACATGATCACCGAGCTGCGGGCCGCCTACGACGAAGCCGAGAACGACGACAAGATATGGCTGACCATCGTCACCGGCACCGGTCGTGCGTTCTGCACGGGTGCCGATGTCAAAGCCATTCCCGAAGACGGCAAGGTGATCTACGAACGGCCATACCTGTCGACGTACGACCAGTGGGAAGCACCACAGGAAGGTACACCGCCGTTTCGCACGACAGCCAAGCCAATCCTGACCGCGGTGAACGGTTTGTGCTGCGGGGCGGGCATGGATTGGGTCACCACCTCAGACATCGTCATCGCCTCCGAGCAGGCGACCTTCTTCGATCCGCATGTCAGCATCGGGCTGGTGGCCGGACGCGAGTTGGTGCGGGTGTCCAGGGTGCTGCCTCGCTCGATTGCGCTGCGCATGGCGTTGATGGGCAAGCACGAGCGGATGAACGCCCAGCGCGCCTACGAGCTCGGATTGATCAGCGAAATCGTCGAGCACGATCAGTTATTGGACCGGGCCCGCGAGATCGCCGACATTGTCAACTCCAATGCGCCGCTTGCCGTCCGGGGAACACGGCTGGCCATTCTCAAGGGCTCGAATGTGCCGCTGCACGAGGCGGAGATACTCGCCGAGACGTTTCGGGAGCGGGTGCTGCGAACCGAGGATGCCCGGGAAGGCCCGAAAGCCTTTGTGGAGAAGCGGAAACCGAATTGGCAGTGTAGATAATGAGCCGAACATGAGTCTCGGGTCCGAAACCATTCTGCTCGACGTCGATGCCGCCGGTCACGTCGCGACCATCACGCTGAATCGGCCTGCGCAGCTCAACGCCTTCAACCGAACCATGTGCAGGGAGATGGCCGAGGCCTGGCGAACGATCAAACTCGACGATTCGGTGCACGCCGTGGTGTTGCGGGCGGCCGGGACCCGGGCCTTCAGCGCGGGCCTGGACGTCAAGACGCCCTACGGACAACCTGAAAACATCTGGAACCACGAGGATCCCGGTGAATACCTCAGCCCCAAGTGGCAGAAGATGTGGAAGCCCGTGGTATGCGCCGTTCAGGGCATGTGCACCGCGGGTGCCTTCTATTTCGTTAACGAATCCGACGTTGTCATCTGCTCCACGGATGCAACGTTTTTCGACTCGCACGTGTCGGCGGGACTGGTCTGCGCGCTGGAGCCGATCGGGCTGATGCGCCGGATCGGCTTGGGCGAGACACTGCGGATGGCGCTGATGGGCAACGACGAACGAATCAGTGCCGACACCGCCCTGCGCATCGGGTTGGTATCCGAGGTAGTCGATCCCGAACGGTTATGGCCGCGCGCACACGAGATCGCGGCGACGATTGCGGCCAAGCCTCCGACGGCGACCCAGGGCACCGTGAAAGCGATTTGGGAATCGCTCGACAAGCCCTACCGCGCCGCCATGGAACAGGGCCTCATCTATACGCGGCTGGGCAACCCGCTCGGCAAGGCCGAACTCGCCGCGCAGAATGACTCCGACAACGCACCCGAACCGAAGATCCGATGATGCACCCCCTGAGTCAGCGCATCGCCGATGTGCTGGATCTGCAACCGGATTCGCCCGCGATCGAGTACGACGGCCAGTGGTTGTCCTGGGTCCAGATCGGTTCAGCGGCGCGGCGGATCAGTTCATCGGCGTACGGCAAGGATGTGGGAATGCTGTTGCGCAACCGGCCCGCACACGTGGCAGCGTTCCTCGGCGTGCTGTTGAGCGGCGCAACTGTGGTCACCATCAACCCATCCCGCGGTGATGAGCGCACCCGGGCCGACATCGCCGCACTAGGACTGCCGCTGATCTTGGGTGAGTCCGAGGACCTGACGGCGCTGGTGCCGACGAGGGCGGGTCCCGAGACGATGTCGATTTCGGGCATCCTGGACCGATCCGAGGAGGCGGCGAGGAGGCCCGCAGCGACAGGTCCCGGTTCCGATGTCGCGGTGCGGATGCTGACCAGCGGAACGACCGGTCCCCCGAAACGAATCGACCTCAGCTACGACATGCTGGCGCACAGCGTGATGGGCGGTGGCTATCGAGATGCGTCTCCTCCTGACAAGTTGCGCAGCGGTGTGGCGATCGTCAACTCGCCGCTGGTGCACATCGGGGGCGTGTTCCGGGTGCTGCAGTGCGTCACCGAGGCAAGGCCTTTCGTGCTGTTGGAGCGATTCGAGCTGAGGAGCTGGACTGAAGCGGTGCGCAGGCACCGTCCCCGCGCGGTGTCGCTGGTGCCGGCCGCGCTGCGGACGGTGTTGCACTCCGACCTGACCCGCGACGACCTGGCCGGCATCCGCGCCGTCACCTGCGGCACGGCGCCGTTGTCGGCCGACGACGCCGATGCCTTCATCGAGAAGTACGGCATCCCCGTCCTCACTTCCTATGCCGCAACCGAATTCGGAGGCGGTGTCGCTGGATGGACACTTGCCGATCATCAAAGTTACTGGAAAGCCAAGCGCGGCAGTGTCGGCCGGCCCAATCCCGGCGCACAACTACGCGTCGTCAATGACGCTGGTGCTCCCGTGGCAGCACACGAGGTTGGCCGATTGGAGGTCAAGCCCGCACAATTGGGCACATCGCCGCAATGGATCCGTACCACCGATATGGCGCGCATCGACACGGACGGATTTGTGTGGATAGTCGGGCGGGCCGATCAGTCGATTATCCGCGGCGGTTTCAAGGTGATGCCCGACGACATTCGCAATGCGCTGGAAAGTCACCCTGCGGTCGCCGGTGCGGCCGTGATCGGGCGCTCCGACGACCGACTCGGTGAGACACCGGTGGCCATGGTTGAGCTGCGTACGTCCGCATCCACCGACGAACTGGTCGAGCATCTGCGGCAACGCCTGGCCCGCTACGAGATTCCCACCGACATCGCCATTGTCGACGCGATCCCGCGCACTCCGTCCGGCAAAGCCGATCTGGGCGCAATCCGGAACTTCTTCCGTACCGCCGCCCACAGCGACCATGCCCGGTGAACCCGGCACGGTCGCCGAGGTCCTGCGGCACCAGGCTCAGTTGCGAGCCGATCACCCGCTGCTGGTGTGCGACGATCACCGCCTCAGCTACGGCGAGGCCTACCGGCGCTCGGCCGAACTCGCCCGCGAGCTGATCGCGCTGGGAGCGGGCAAGGGAACCCATGTGGGCCTGCTGTATCCCAACGGCCCCGACTTTGTCCTGGGGATGCTGGCGGCCGCGCGCATCGGTGCGGTGGTGGTGCCGTTCTCCACCTTCGCCACCACCCGCGAACAACGCGAACAATTGGTCCACGGTGATGTCTCGATCCTGTTGAGTGCCGCCTCGTTCCGCTCCCATGACTATGTGCATCGACTCACCCAGATACTTGGGAATGTCGCGTTCGACGGTGACGAGCCGCTGTTCTGCACTGCTGTCCCGTTACTGCGCCACATCGTTATCGGCTCGGCATTGTCCGACCACGCCGACACCGTCGACCCCGCGTTGTTGCGCGCGATGGAAGACGATGTCGACGGCTCTGACGTGCTGGCCATCGTCTACACCTCGGGCTCGACGAGCGTCCCGAAAGGGGTGGTCCACACCCATGCCGCTCTGCTCGGGCATCAGCGCAACCTCAATGCAATTCGCGGTCTGTCGGCCGAGGACAAGCTGTTCTGCAATTCGCCGTTTTTCTGGATCGGCGGGTTGGCGTTCGGGCTACTGGCGACGCTGGTCGCCGGATCAACGCTGTTGTGCTCCAACGCCAGTGACGCCGGCGTGGTGCTCGACCTGATC